>NZ_NZQP01000041.1:0-38869 GCF_002695945.1 Marinimicrobium sp.
CCTGCCCGCCGACATGGTGGTCACCAACCCAAAACACCGGGCCATGACCGAGAAAATCTGGAAGCTGCCCGAGGGAACCATCCCCGACAAGGTGGGCTTCTCCGCCGTGGAGCAGAGCCGCAAGCTGAAAGACGGGGTGCTCAGGGTCTACTGGACCCAGGTGACCAACAATATCCAGGCCGGCCCGAATACCAGCCAGGAAACCTTGCCCGGATGGCGCAACCCGGACGCCTTTGTGGTGGTCTCCGATGTCTACCCCACCGTCTCGGCCCAGGCCGCCGACATGATTCTGCCCAGCGCCATGTGGGTGGAGAAAGAGGGCGCCTTCGGCAACGCCGAGCGACGCACCCAGTTCTGGCACCAACTGGTACCACCGCCCGGCGATGCCCGCTCTGACCTCTGGCAGTTGATGGAAGTCTCCCGGCGCATCAAAACCGATGACGTCTGGCCAACGGAGCTGCTCGACAAAGCCAGCGATCTCAAAGGCAAAACGCTGTTCGATGTGCTCTTTGCCAACGGCCAGGTCAACCAATTCAGCAACGATGACCGCGCCGAAGGTTACGACAACTATGAGTCCGAGGCCTTCGGCTTTTATGTGCAGAAAGGCCTGTTCGAAGAGTACGCTCGCTTTGGGCGCGGCAAGGCCCACGACCTGGCCAATTTCGATCGGTACCACGAGGAGCGGGGCCTGCGCTGGCCTGTGGTGGACGGCAAGGAGACCCGGTGGCGCTTCCGCGAGGGCCACGACCCCTACGTGGAAGCCGGCAGCGGTGTGCAGTTCTACGGCAAACCGGATAACCGGGCACTGATTTTTGCACTGCCTTACGAGCCTCCCGCGGAGTCGCCCGATGAGGAGTACCCCTTCTGGCTCAGCACCGGACGGGTACTGGAGCACTGGCACACCGGCTCCATGACCCAGCGGGTCGAGGAGCTGAACCTGGCCGTGCCCCACGCACTGGTGTACATGAACTATGAGGACGCGCGCAAGCAGGGCTTCCGCCGCGGGAGTGAAGTGCGGGTGATCAGTCGGCGCGGCAATATCCGGGCACGGGTAGAAACCCGGGGCCGGGTCAAGCCGCCGGAGGGGTTGGTGTACATTCCGTTCTTTGACGCCAACCGGTTGGTGAACAAGCTCACGCTCGATGCCACCGATCCGATTTCCCTGCAGACGGACTTCAAAAAGTGTGCCGTCCGCCTCGAACTGATCAGCCTTGCGTAACGGAGAGCCCATCATGATCAAACTGATTAGACGCAGCATTCTGATGGCAGGCCTGGTGATGCCGCTGATCGCCTCAGGTGAACCACCGCAGGAGGTCTCGGCACCGGATGGTGTGCGCCAAGGCGGCACGCTCAGCCAGACCGCCGAGGCGCCTCCGCTGGCCAATGTGCGCTCGAGCATGCGCCGGCCCACACGCAATTACCCCGAGCAGCCGCCGATGATTCCGCACACTATCCGCGGTTACCAGGTGGACACCAACTTCAACCAGTGCCTGACCTGCCATAGCCGCAGCGCCACCGAAGTCAGCGGCGCCCCCATGGTCAGCATCACCCACTTTGTCGACCGGGACGGCCAAACACTGGCCTCGGTTTCACCGCGCCGCTATTTCTGCGTGCAGTGCCATGTGCCCCAACACGACGTCGATCCGGTGAAGGTCAGCACCTTCAAAGGGATTGATCAGGTGCTGGAAGATATCATCAAGCGCGGCGAATAGCGGGGGACGGTTATGTGGAAAACACTGAAGGCGTATTGGAAAACGTTCAATCGACCCGCGACGCACATCAGCCTGGGGGTTCTGACTCTCGGCGGGTTCATTGCCGGCATCATATTCTGGGGCGGCTTCAACACGGCATTAGAATTCACCAACACCGAAGAATTCTGCATCAGTTGCCATGAAATGAAGGCCAACCCCTACGAGGAGTTGATCCCGACCATTCACTACACCAACCGCTCCGGTGTGCGCGCCACCTGTTCAGACTGCCACGTTCCCCACGACTGGACCTACAAAATCGCCCGCAAAATGGAGGCCTCCAAGGAGGTGTGGGGCTGGATCTTTGGCACCATCGATACCCGGGAAAAGTTTCTGGACAAGCGCCGCATGCTCGCCGAGCGCGAGTGGCGCCGGCTGAAAGCCAACGACTCACTGGAGTGTCGCAACTGCCACAACTTCGAGTATATGGACTTTACCCAGCAGTCGCCCCGGGCCCGGGAAATGCACTCTACCCTGCTGGCCAGCGGCGAGAAAACCTGCATTGACTGCCACAAGGGCATCGCCCACAACCTGCCAGACATGCGCGGCGTGGAATCGGGCTTTCACGGCGACCTGAGCGAGGTCTACGCCCCCGGCAGCACGGCCGTGGCCCGGTTTCTGTTGACCGAGGAATAGCCTTCGCTCACAATTCCGGGACCGACCAGGAGACCGAATTGTGAGCGACAACGTCATTGCCTTCAAACGGCCCAGCGCCAAAGAAAAGCACAAGGGTAAGACCTTGTGCCGCAGTGGCTTTCATAAGTGGAAGGTGGTTACCGAGCGTAAGTTTGATGTCAAGCAGGGGAAGTTGGTGACCCAGCTGAGGTGCACTCGGTGCAGTAAAGAGAAAGTGGAAGCGCTCTGATACTAACCGGCTACATCAATAAAGCTGTTAATTGATAAGCGGCCGGTGAGCGGGTCAGAATCCGGATGAAAGTCGGCTTCGATGCAGCCCGAATGAAGGATATTGCGGGGATAGACCACCATCCGATTGAAAACACCTTCAATGCGATCGATTTCTTCGAATAACGGCGTAGATCCATTGATGTAGGCACGGCCGGGCATATTGGGTCCATCATTCTCCGACTCCAATGACCGCAAGTAGGCCACTTTCCTCTCTTCCGTGAGCCGCTCAAAGCCGGTTTTGCGATGTCGATAGAACGCCGTGCCACCGTACCCGGATCGAAACAGGTAGTGGATGGCTGCCAGGCCTTCTGGTTCCAAAGAATCGAAATGGGGAATACGCTGCAACAGCGACAGTCGCTCCGGCGGTGTCGTGACCAATGAATACTGGCACATGGTAAATTTGAGCGTCCGGCCAGACAAGCCAAAGGCATCCGCTATGGCCCCTTGAAGACTCTCCAGCACAAAGCGCTGGTAAGAAAGAGAGACAGGCGCTCGAATGCCGGGGAAGAAGCGCGACAGGGTCGTAAAGTTCAAATGACTCGCTTCTGCACGCAGCCGCTCTGGCTGCTCCACCAATTGGTCAATGATCATTATCGGTGTGCGCTCTTCCCCGACATGTTCGATCCGAATCGACCGATCAGGCGATGGGGCCCATACACGATCAACGCTCACGACAATACTCCTCAACGAATGCTCCGTGCGGGGGGAGCTTCTCTACCCCCAAACTCACCTGCCGCCTGAAATCATCCAACGTTTTCTTCAGTCGCTCATCACCCATAGCACGGACAACCGGGTGGTAGCGTTCTGGATTGATTCGTTGCCCCAACATGACCTGCACCCATGAATCAAGGCGGAACAGTTCGTTTGGAGACTGGTAGGCATGCCCCTGCTCCCGAAATAGAGCGATGCGCTCCCGTAATGACTCCGGAATGCTCATGCTACCGCAGTGACGCCAAAATGGGCTGTCAGACCGTTCTGTAGCGTGATAATGCAGAATGATAAAGTCTCGAATCTTTTCCAGCTCCTCTTCTGCAATCCGATTGTAATGGCTCACCAATGAAGGCGTTACACCGTCAAAGGGAAAGAGCTGTATCAACCGCGTCATGCTGATCATGATCAGGTGGATTGACGTCGACTCCAACGGCTCAACGAAACCACTGGACAAGCCCACGGCCACACAATTTTTGTTCCAGGTCTGACGCCGCCGTCCCGTGCGAAACCGGATCAGACGCGGGTCAGTCAGGGGTTTCCCCTCGATACTGGATAAGAGCCGATCCCGCGCGGCTTCATCGCTTAAATACCGGCTGCAGTACACCAGGCCATTTCCCACTCGATGCTGGAGTGGAATACGCCACCGCCAACCACTGTCGTGAGCACTGGACAGAGTGTAGGGTGGTGGTGGGCCGACGGATTCTGTCTGTACCGCCAAGGCGCTGTCACAGGGCAACCAATGACTCCAGTCCTCATAGCCGGTATGCAGAGCTTGCTCAATGAGCAATCCACGAAATCCGGTACAGTCGATGAACAGATCCCCCTCCACCACATCCCCGGATGCCATTTCCAGTGACTCGATATGGCCTGAATCGGGATTCAGCTGCACCTGTTGGATTTTGCCCTCGATGCGCGTAACACCCTCGCTTTCACTCTTGGATCGCAAAAAGGCGGCGTATCGGGTCGCATCCAGATGGTAGGCGTAGTTCAGGCTGCCGTTTGACGAGGTAGCGAACTTGCCCTCCCGAGCCGCCTCATGCTCCACGCAGTATTCCCCGAACTCTCCACCGAAACCCTGCTCCCGGGCACGCAGCCAGAAATGCTGAAAGTCAGCCATCCAGGTTTCCTTTCCGGTCTTTCCGAAAGAGTGGATATAGCGATCGCCGTCCCGTGCCCAATTCTCGAAGGCGATGCCCAATTTGAATGTGGCGCCTGTGGCTGCCATAAATTGCTGTTCATCTACACCAATCAGTCGGTGAAAGTTGCGCATGGGCGGAATACTGGCTTCACCGACACCGACGGTACCAATGTCTTCGGATTCGACAAGCACAATATTGAGCAAATCGCCAAGCTGCGACGACAATGCCGCCGCGCAGACCCAGCCAGCAGTGCCACCACCTGCAATTACCACTTTGCGTACGGGCTTGTTCACGATGCTCTCCTGTCAAACAAGTTCAATCTGCAGAAACCATATCACGGTTTTTCCAGAAACTCACCGGCAAAAAAAAGGCCGCTGCAAGCAGCGACCTTTTTTCTTACCAGGGACCACGCCAAGAGGCGGGTCCAGGCTTTCGCACGACCTTAGAAGGCGTAGCGAGCACCGATCTGGTAGCGAGCGCCCTGGTCTTGCAGATCCCAGAGCTGGTTCACAGAGCGACCATGTTGGCGAATATTTTCTTCGGTCAGGTTGATACCTTCGAAGAATACCGTCAGGTCGTCGGTCACATCGTACGCAACGTTCAGGTCAAGCTGAGAGTACTCCTCAACATAAACCGGGTTCCGCGAGTTACCACGGTTGGTTTCATTGAGGAACTTGTCACGCCAGTTGTACGCCAGACGCACGGTGAAACCGTAGTTCTCGTAAATACCTACGAGGTTGGCGGTGTCACTCAAACCTAGCAGCGCGAACTGTGACTCCGAAGGATCGCCCAGATCGTTGAACGCTACATCACCACGAACGATGGTGTAGTTGGCCTGGACACCGAAACCGGTATCGCCAAAGAAGTGCTGGGCAGCCAGTTCGCTACCGTACAGCTTAGCTTCGCGGTTGTTTACCGGTGTAGCGGTATTGAACACCATCAGCGGATCTTCCGCATTCGGAGTCAGATCGTAATCGGTCGCAACGTCTACAGCGAAGTCAGCGTCGTCACTGTAGTCAGCCGCCCCATTCGGGAAAGCATCAGGATTATCCAACACAGCGGTCATGACAAACAGTGACGTATCGTTAATGTCATAGCCACCATCGGACAACGCCTGAGCTGCCTCTTCGACTCGAGGACCATTGGTTACGTCACGCAGACCGAAGTGACTTTCCGGAATCTGCTCCGTACCGATGAAGTTGCTCACGCGCTTCTCGAAGAAGCCAGCTGACACATAGCTGGACTCATCGTAGTACCACTCAACCGACAGATCCAGGTTATCTGATTCCAAAGGCTTCAGTGACGGGTTGGTCGCGTTTGCAGTCGGAGTGGATCCCAAATAGGTGGAACCTACGTTTCCGAAGCCGCCCACGGATGCTGCCAACTGGCCGTAACCGGCGCGAGCAATGGTTTTGCTGTAAGAAAAGCGAGCTTTGACGTCATCTGTCAGCGCGATATCAAAATCCAGGCTGGGCAGAAGGTTGTCGTAATCAGACTTGACGGTAAACGCTTCCGTATTTTCACTGAAGACAGTCTGGAAGTCATTGTTGTCTTGCCAGACTCGAGCATCCGGAATCAAGGTGAATGACGTTGAGGTCACATCAGTGGTCTCGTAGCGGAAGCCGGTCACCAAGTTAGTTTCCATTCCGCCCAGCTCGCCCTGGATAGTTACTTGGGCGAACAATGCGTTGATATCTTCTTCAATCAGGTTGTTATTGGAGAAGTCCGGGTTATAAGCCACCGCATAGCCATTATCGGCAGTGCCGTATTCGCTAACAGCCCACTCCGCCAAGGCCACCGGATTGCCGCGGGCGCCGTTCTGGAAACCACCGCCAGTGGGGTAATCATCGAACTGTCCCAACAGGCTGAACTCTTGCAGCAAGCCATCAGGAATTTCACCCGGGTTGGCTACACCCCAATCACCCAGCGCCATGTAGCGATCCGAGTTCTGCTGTTCCATTTCTACCGTACGGCTTTCAACACCGAAGTCGAAACGGCCATCGTCAAACTCGAAAGCACCATTGAGCTGTACTTGAGTGACGTCAGTAGTCTGACCCGCGTACCAGACCCGAGCGACCTGGGAGCCGAAGTCATTCAAACTGAAGCCATTTTCAAATGTCGCCTGAGTCAGCGGCAGATCTCGATCCCAATCCGTTACCTGAGACGTCTGGGTCGGGTTGGCCACACTCACGTCGATAGAGCCAGCGTTACCCGGACCGTCCGGCAGACTCTCCATGGTCGAGTCATGAACGTCAAAGTTGAAGCTCAAGCGATCGTTGACCTGCCACTCAGCGTTAAAGCCAATAGAAGTAAGTTCGTCGCGCTGTTCACGCCACTGCTGCTCGTACCCGTTATCCTTGTTGGCCAAGGTTTCGGAGTAAATCGCTGGGGTAGCGACTGCAGAGTCATCGAATACCAGACGATCAACGGTGTTGCCATTGGCATACCAGAAGGTCTGCTCGCCACGATGCTCAGTAAGATAATTCTCAGCGTACACCAGATCACCGGTCAGGGTGAGGTTGTCCTGGGGCTGGAACTGCAGGGTCAACATGGCGTTGGTGCGTTCACGATGACGATCTGAAACGGAGTAACGAATATCGTTAGGGCGACCATACAATTGGCCATCTTCCGGCGCATTTTCAATCACCGCGTCATCGGTGAAGGAGTAGAGCTCATCCTCACCCCAACGACCAATGTTCCAGTCGTTAGAGGTTGCACCCGCAGCTCCGGAATCACGCTCCTGGAAGCTGGCTGCCAAACTTACACCAAAGGTGTCGGAGTCATCAGTCCAGCTGAAGATGCCGGACAGCTCGGGGGTCAGGTCATCACCCGTCAGAGTGGTGGTATCGTGAACGGCTTTAAAGCCCACGCTACCTTCGGTTCCGCGATCCAGAGGACGGGCGGTCTTGATGTTAATGGTACCGCCAATACCGCCGGTTGCGATGCTGGCGCGACCGGTTTTGTAAACTTCCAGTCCAGAAACGCTTTCTGACGCCAGGTTGGCAAAATCAAAGGCGCGCGTGCCACCACCGCGGGTACCGCTGGCGCCACTACCACCACCGAAGGTGCTGGCGGCAGGAAGCTGGCGACCATTCAGGGTCACCATGTTGTTGTCGCCGCCAAAGCCGCGGATGGTGACCGAAGAACCCTCGCCGTTACGGCGGTCAATGGACACACCGGTAATACGCTGCAGGGATTCAGCCAGGTTGGTGTCGGGGAACTTACCGATATCTTCGGCAGAAATAGCATCGACCACACCTGTGGCGTCACGCTTGATGTCCATCGCCTGCTGCAGTGATCCGCGGATACCGGTGACCACCACCTCTTCCAGCATGGGCTCGCCCTGCTGCGCGAATGCACCGCCGCTGAAGCCAGCCAGGGCCGACGAGGCCACGACTGAGGCGATCAGGCGCTTTTGAAAACTTTTACGATTGGGATTCATGGAACTCTCCTTACTGAGACCAGGTTATTATTGTCGGCACACAAGGTGCCGCAAATCATTTGCCAGCAATCCGTAAATAGCTGTTGTACGGTTTTTGGTTGATCACCACCGCTGAGCCAGGGGCAGAGTCCCTTACTGTTGTTGTCATTTCCTGCTTCGGCATCCAGACGCTCTCACTCTCCGAAAACCGATCACCGCAAACCCAATTCGGCGTCCGCTCACACGACACAGGCACCTAATTGCCAACCGGAATAAGTGCGCTAATTTTTATAACTTAGCAGGTCCGCTGACGCTTAGATTATCCTCTATGTGCCGCCTAAACCCACATTAGGGTTATAGTGACCATAAATATTAGTCTTCTAGACTATTACACTCCCGCCCATACCTTGTCAACAACCAATTGCTTAGACGAAACAATCAGTTATGAGGTCTTGATGAGGCCTTCTTCAGATTAGTTCCGCCATGACCAAAGCGCAAATATTTAAGCACTTATAAATAAGAGAGCGTACTTACATTTTATTGTACTACTATACTATTTTTTGTTGGGTTAAGCCTTTGCTCTGACTCATCGCATCAGGCCCCGCATCCCAGAGTCAACTGGCTAGTCCTGCTTGCCTCATTCTCGCGCACCCAAAACCCCGTCCACCGTACCAACTTGGCGCACTCTTTCTGTCGTCATGCCCGCGCTTGAGCCAAACACAGCTGGATTATCCTGACCCACGATGAAGCACCTCTCTGTTTTTCGGTCCACCGCTGTGCAAATCGGCCAACCCTCCCCTCATTTACGGGAAATTTCCTGGATCTGCTCAGTCGTCGTTTCGTTGGCACAGCTTTTGAATACACCAGCTCGTGCACCCGACATTCACTTGTCCCTTTAGTTTGCGATCGTGAGCCAAGCCATCTGATTGTTCCTGTCGAACAGTCAGCGACACATGACGATCAGTTCCGTCATCCGTGTTTTTCACTTTTCAGGAGTCAACAATGAACACCTTTCTTGACGCGCTTCGCTCTTTGCGTCGCTCATTGCGACGCCCTCTATCATCCTGCTTTTGTCAGATCTCAAAACGGTTGGGATTTGCATTGATTGCTTTAATGAGCCATTCCACATTGGCCGTTGGGCCACCCGAGAAAGCAGACCTGCGGTTTGGCTTCATCAAGCTGACCGACATGGCCCCTTTGGCCATTGCACTGGAAAAAGGCTACTTCGAGGATGAAGGCCTTTTCGTCGAGCTGGAAGCTCAGGCGAACTGGAAAGTGTTATTGGACGGGGTGATCGACGGGCAGTTGGACGGCGCTCACATGCTGGCCGGTCAACCACTGGCGGCCACCATTGGCTACGGCACCAAAGCCGATATCATCACCCCCTTTTCCATGGACCTGAACGGCAATGGCATTACCGTTTCCAACCAGGTTTGGGAGGCAATAAAACCTCACTTGCCAACCGGCGCAGATGGAAAAATACAACATCCGATCCATGCCGATGTCCTGAAGCCGGTCATTGAATCAATGGCCAAAAAAGGTGAAAGCTTCAAAATGGGAATGGTGTTTCCCGTTTCCACACACAACTATGAACTCCGCTACTGGCTCGCCGCCGGCGGTATACATCCGGGGTTCTACGCTCCCCACAAAGGNGACACNTCNGGCCAGANNCAGGCCGANGCCTTNTTGAGTGTAACGCCNCCACCCCAGATGCCTTCNACNCTTGAAGCAGGCACTATNCACGGCTANTGCGTNGGNGAACCCTGGAATCAACAGGCNGTTTTCAAAGGCATCGGTGTNCCCGTCATCACGGATTACGAAATCTGGAAAAACAATCCCGAAAANGTNTTTGGGATAACCNGGGAGTTCTCCGAAAAGNACCCCAACACCACCATTCGCCTGACCAAGGCGCTGATTCGNGCGGCCAAATGGTTGGATGCAGACGATAACGCCAACCGGGAGGAAGCCTCGAAAATTCTNTCTCAGCCCTACTACGTCGGNGCCGACTATGAAGTGATTGCCAATTCCATGACCGGCACGTTCGAGTATGAAAAAGGCGATACCCGAGAGGNTCCGGATTTCAATGTATTTTTCCGCCACAACGCGACCTATCCTTATTACTCGGACGCCATCTGGTACCTCACGCAGATGCGCCGCTGGGGCCAGATCAGCGAATCCAAACCAGATGCGTGGTACTTCGACATAGCCCGAAAGGTCTATCGCCCGGACATTTATGCGCAGGCAGCCCAAGCGCTTATTGCAGAGGATTATGCGGTCGCCGACGAGTTCCCCGACTTTGCCAACGAGTCCGGCTTCAAGCCCCCGCAGGATGATTTCCTCGATGGCATTACTTACGACGGGACCAAGCCGACCAACTACATCGAATCACTGAAAATCGGTCTGAAACAGAACGACACCCTGTAGTCCCGCATTTAACTATGTTGGGCGCTGCAAATCGCCCAACCTTACCCGGAGGACGTCACCATGACTTCCACAACCTTTCAGAAACCCAGGTGGTTTCGCTGGCCCATCAGCGGCGACCGGTTGACGAACATCGTCAGCGCCATCACCTTGCCCTTGATTGGACTGGCCCTTTTCATTGGCGCCTGGCACATCGGCGCCCAGCAGGTAAACACCTCGCTGGGCACCTTTCCCGGGCCCGCTGCCGTCTTTGAGCAGTGGCAGAACCTGATCGATGAACACCAGTCGGAGAATCTTCGGACGCAAGCGTTTTACAAACGACAGGAGAAGCGCCACGAGCGGCAATTGGACAAGAACCCGGATGCACAGCTCACCTTTCGGGACTATAACCGTCGTCCGACATTTTTCGATCAGATAGTTACCAGCCTGTTTACCGTGATGACCGGTTTTCTTCTGGCTACTGCGGTGGCTATTCCATTGGGGATAGTCATCGGCCTGAGTACTACCACCTACAGGGCAATCAATCCGATCATCCAGATATTCAAACCGGTATCCCCTTTGGCGTGGCTACCGCTGGTCACCATGGTGGTGAGTGCGGTTTACGTCAGCGATGACCCGATGTTTGAAAAGTCCTTTATCACCTCGGTGATTACCGTGGCGCTGTGCAGCATCTGGCCAACCCTGATCAACACCGCCGTGGGCACCGCCAGCATTAACAGCGACCTGCTAAACGTCAGTCGGGTGCTGAGCCTCAACTGGTTTACTCATGTAAAAACCATTGTACTGCCCTCGGCCATTCCCATGATGTTCACCGGACTTCGGCTGTCACTGGGTATTGCCTGGATGGTATTGATTGCTGCGGAAATGCTCGCCCAGAACCCGGGGCTGGGAAAATTTGTCTGGGACGAATTCCAGAACGGATCCTCCAACTCCCTCGGACGCATTTGCGTCGCAGTATTGATGATCGGGTTCATTGGCTTTTTGCTGGACCGCTGTCTACTGCTGATTCAGAGCCGCGTCAACTGGGATAAAACAGCGATCTCTCGCTAACCAAGGAGTTTGATATGAGTCAAGTTCACCTCGAATTAACCCAGGTCGGGATCGATTTCCCCACCCCCAAGGGTCCGTTCAACGCACTCAGGGATGTAAACTTGGAAATCGATCAGGGCGAGTTTGTTTCGCTGATCGGGCACTCTGGCTGTGGTAAATCCACGGTGCTCAATATNGTCGCCGGTCNGTATCAAGCCACCAGTGGCGGCGTGGTGCTCAATGGCAGGGAAGTGAACTCTCCGGGACCCGAGCGTGCAGTGGTGTTTCAGAATCACTCGCTGCTNCCNTGGCTGACGGTTTACGACAATGTCGCACTCGCGGTCAANCAGGTCTTCAAGGGTCAGAAGTCCAGGGCGGAAATGCGTGACTGGATCGAACACAACCTGGCNCTGGTNCAGATGACCCACGCCATGCACAAGCGCCCCGGNGAAATTTCCGGCGGCATGAANCAACGGGTCGGCATTGCCAGGGCGCTGGCCATGGAGCCGCAGGTNTTNCTGATGGATGAACCCTTCGGCGCGCTCGATGCACTGACCCGCGCACACCTTCANGANTCNCTGATGGACATTCAGGCCACNCTGGGCAACACGGTCATCATGATCACCCACGATGTGGATGAGGCGGTTTTACTGTCCGACCGGATNGTGATGATGACCAACGGCCCATCAGCCACCATCGGAGANGTTCTNCCNGTNTCCCTGGANCGCCCGCGGANCCGACTCGANCTGGTNGACAGCCCCGAGTACAACGANTGNCGCAGTGCCGTNCTGCGTTTTCTNTACGANAANCAGAANAAGATTGAATCCATTGNCGCCAAACGAAAGGCCAAAAAAAGTTGGGCNCAAAAATTGANAATTACCGGCTAGCTNCTCTATAGACAAAANCATCTTTTACCAAAAANCCATTACCCGATTACAGAACTGGAGAAACCTGCAATGCACAGAATGACTTATCCCCTGAGCGCCTCGCTCGCNCTATGCCTGAGCGCCCCGGCCGCTGTTGCTCAAAACGGTATTGTCGAAGCCCTGCAAAGCGGCGAGACCCANCTGCATCTGCGCACCCGTTTCGAAGATGTGGACCAGGACGNCGTGGAAGGCGCCAGCGCCTTNACNCANAAAACCCGCCTGACCTATGCCTCCGGNCGCTATGAAGGCTTCANCCTGCTGCTGGAGATGGACGACACCACCGCNATCACCGANGTNGACTACAACGACGGCACCGGNATCAANCCGGNCACNGCCGTCATCGCCGACCCGGAAGGNACNGAGATCAANCAGTCCTACCTGGCNTATCAGGCNGGCGCCACCCAGGTNAANTATGGCCGCCANCGCATTCTGCTGGACAATCAACGCTTTGTCGGTGGCGTCGGCTGGCGCCAGAACGAGCAGACCTACGANGGNTTNTCGGTCAGCAGCAAAGCGGTGGANCANTTCGAGCTGTTCTANGCCTANGTGCACAACGTGAACCGCATTTTTGGTGAGAGTGTGGCCGGTGGCGANCACAAGCATCAGAGCCATCTGCTCAACGGCAAATACACNGGGCTNAATGCCGGCACNCTGGTGGCCTACGCCTANCTGCTGGACAACGAGACGGCGCCGGGGCTGGCCAGTGATACCCTGGGGNTGCGCTGGCAGGGCACCNTCAACGAGACCTTCAGCTACAACCTGGAGTACGCCNCCCAAAGTGAGGCGGGCGACAACCCGACCGACTATTCCGCANGCTACCTGATGGCCGAAGGGCTGGCCAAGGTGGAGGGNTTCAATCTCAAACTGGGCTACGAGGTGCTGGGCTCGGATGANGGCGCCGCNGCGTTCGCCACACCCCTGGCCACGCTGCACGCCTTCCAGGGCTGGACNGACAAGTTTCTGGCAACGCCCGCCACCGGGGTAGAGGATATGTACTTCAGTGTGGGGCGACCGGTCGGGCCCGTGAACCTGACGCTGGTGTATCACGACCTGAGCGCCAATGAGGGGGATGCCGATTATGGCTCNGANCTNGGGNTGGTNGCNGGCACCAAGGTGGGNCCGGTGGGNCTGACNCTGAAGTACGCGGACTACAGCGCCGATGAGTTCGCCACNGANACCCGCAAACTGTGGNTGATGGCGGCNNCCACTTTCTAATCGNTCGNTTCGTCAGGCGTTATCTTCCGGGCCCAGTTCCTCATCAATCAGCCCGATCACGGTGCCCACACCGTTTTCGCGCANCCGCTCCAGGAGCTGGGCCAGGTCGTCGACCCGCTGCGGGTCAAGCAGCCCCGCCTCGTCGGGCACCAGGCGGCCTTTGTCGATCATCCGCTGNACNAAGGCCTCGCTGGCATTCAACCGCTCGGCGGCGGCCGCTTTCGTCATACCTTGTGTCACATTCACCTCATTGGTCGNTTNTCNCCGGNGNNCGGTCGATGAACCCCGGTTAAAGCTGTGTCATAATGCCGTTTTTTAGCGCCAAAGTCGCCCTGCATTGCCGGCGTTACCCACTCAACCCAGACCGACCCGAGAAGAGCAGCTTCATGAGCAGCAAAGGCATTCTCTACACCGTTTCCGCCCCCTCCGGTGCGGGCAAAACCAGCCTGGTCAACGCCCTGGTGAAATCCAGCCCGGAAGTCTGTGTCTCGGTGTCTCACACCACNCGCCCCATGCGNCCCGGCGAGCAGGATGGCGTAAACTACCACTTTGTGGACCACGCCCGCTTTGANGCCATGCTCGNCGAGNNTGCTTTTCTGGAGCANGCNCAGGTGTTCAGCAACCTCTACGGCACCTCCCGTCACTGGGTGGAAGATACCCTCAACCAGGGNCTGGACGTCATCCTGGAAATCGACTGGCAGGGCGCCCGNCAGGTTCGCGAGCAACTTCAGGACACCGTCAGCCTGTTCATTCTGCCCCCGTCGCTGGCGGCCCTGCGCCAGCNTCTGACCGGGCGCGGTCAGGATCAGCCGGAGGTCATTGAGGCCCGTATGAACGAGGCCATCAACGAAATCTCCCACTACCGGGACGCGGANTATCTGATCATCAACGATGACTTCACCACCGCACTGGCCCAGTTCCAGGCCCTGATCACCAGCCANCACCTTAGACGCGACCGGCAGGANCAGGTTCACAAAGCCATGCTGGACGAGTTATTGGGCTGACGCACGGCGCGCAAATTGTGTACAATATCCGGTCCGATTCCCGAATTTCCCGGCGCCGGCGCCCGGACCACTTGAAGGTCCAGGATACCGACGCCATATCAATACTGTGAGTACGAGACACTATGGCACGTATTACCGTTGAAGATTGCTTGGATCACGTCGACAACCGTTTCGAACTGGTGATGGTCAGCGCCAAGCGCGCCCGCCAGCTCGCCGTGGGCGGAAAAGACCCGCACGTTCCGGAAGAGAACGACAAGCCNACCGTNATCGCGCTGCGCGANATCGAGGAAGGNTTNNTNGANGCCAGNATNCTGCTGGANGCNGACGAGCCNATNCGCCAGGAAGCNCCCAGCGCNGAACACATTCAGGAGACTGAGGCCCAGCCCGGCAACGAGTAAGCGCCTCGCCATTTANNACCCGGCCGGGTCCGCCCCCGGCCTCGTTTGGAGTAAGGCCTTGCAGACGATCGAAGCCTTGAGTCACAGGCTTTCATCNTACCTCGAGTACAGCCAAATCAATTTGGTGAAGCGGGCCTACTTTTACGCGGAACAAGCCCACGACGGACANCGNCGNCGCAGCGGCGAAGCCTACATTACCCACCCCCTGGCCGTCGCCGACATCCTCGCCAGCATGCACATGGACCATCAGAGCCTGATGGCCGCCATGCTGCACGANGTNATCGAAGACACCGGCATCAGCAAAAANGCCATCGCCAAGCAGTTTGGCGATACCGTGGCCGANCTGGTGGACGGGGTGAGCAAGCTGACCCAGATCGAGTTTGAATCCCACGCCGAAAAGCAGGCCGAGAACTTNCAGAAAATGGCNCTGGCCATGGCCAACGANNTGCGGGTCATTCTGGTNAAACTGGCNGACCGNCTGCACAANATGCGCACCCTGGGNGCCATGCCGCCNCACAAGAAACGNCGTATCGCCAANGAAACCCTGGANATNTACGCNCCTATCGCCCACCGNCTGGGNATGAANGACATCCGCCTGGAGTTCGANGACCGCGGCTTCTACGCCATGNACCCNCTGCGGGCCAGCCGNNTGCAGGCGGCCCTGAAAACCGCCCGGGGNAACCGCAANGANCTNGTCGAGCAGATTCAGACCGCCATNGANAAGCGGCTGGANCGGGAAGGGCTGATCGCCATGGTGATNGGCCGGGAAAAGCATCTGTACAGCATCTACGAGAAGATGCGCCAGAAAAAAAAGTACTTCAAGGAAATCATGGATGTTTACGCCTTCCGCATCATCGTGGACAGCGTGGACACCTGNTANCGGGTNCTNGGCGTCATTCACAACCTGTACAAACCNNTNGCCGGNGAGTTCAAGGACTATATCGCCATNCCCAANGCCAANGGNTACCAGTCCCTGCACACCGTNCTGCTGGGCATGCATGGCGTNCCGATCGAAGTGCANATNCGCACCAAGGAAATGGACGANATGGCCAACAANGGCATCGCCGCCCANTTCCTGTACAAGAANAGCGGTGACGAGAGCATCAGCCACAGNCGNGCCCGCCAATGGGTTCAGGGCCTNCTGGANATGCAGCGNCGGGCNGGCGACTCGCTGGAGTTCATCGAGAACGTCAAAATCGACCTGTTCCCCGACGAAGTCTACGTGTTCACNCCGAAAGGNCGCATTGTCGAATTGCCCCACGGGGCCACGCCGATTGANTTCGCCTACGCGGTCCACACCGACATNGGCCANAACTGCGTNGCCTGCCGGATCAACGGCCGGCTCGCNCCCCTGTCTCAGCCGCTGCAGAGNGGCCAGAAGGTCAATATCATTACCTCNCAGGGCGCCCAGCCCAACCCCAATTGGCTCAATTTNGCCGTGTCCGGCAAGGCCCGCAGNGCCATNCGNCACTTCCTCAAGCACCAGCGCCANCACCAGTCGGTCGCNCTGGGCAAGCGNCTGCTGAGCCGNTCNTTGGCGGATGTCGGCCTCAAGCTGGATCAATTGAGCGAAGAGCAGGAAAAGCAGTTGCTCACCGCCACCCAGATGAANTCCATGGAGGANCTGCTCGAGGATATTGGCCTGGGCAACCGGGTCGCNCAGGCNGTNGCCAAACTGCTGCAGCCGGACGCCGACGTCAATCCCCCCAGCGGCAGCATCTACTCACCGCTGACCATCGACTCNGCCGAAGGCATGATGATCACCTTCGCCCGCTGTTGCCGCCCGATTCCGGGCGANCCGATNATCGGNCACATCAGCTCGGGCAAGGGCCTGGTGGTCCACCAGGACACCTGCCGCAACATAACCGAGCTGCGCCACAAACCGGAGAAAATCAGCTACGTCAATTGGGCGCCCACGGTCACCGGCGAGTTCCTGGTGGATGTGCGGGTGGAAGTGGAGTCCGAGCGGGGCATCATCGCCACCCTGGCCACCCGGGTGACCGAGCAGGGCGGCTCCATTGAGCACATCAAGGTGAACGAACGGGACGCCCACAACAGCGTCATCAACCTTTGCATCGGCGTGCACAACCGCATTCACCTGGCCAATATCATGCGCCGGGTGCGTAACCTGAGCTTTGTCCTTCGGATCAATCGGGCGAAGAACTGATTCATTGGCGCCAAAGGGTCGCCGCCGCCCGTTTGGGTATCAAGCCGGTCGGCTCACTCCAGAAAAGCGCCGTTCTCCGGTGTACAGACATAGGTTTGCGCCCGCAAGCCCGTGCGCTTGTGATACTCCTCGGCCACGGCGCGTCGCACATCTTCAATCAGGTTCGTCGGCACTAGCGCAACCGCGCATCCGCCAAACCCACCGCCGGTCATTCGAGCGCCCCCCTGCGCACCCAGCACCTGCTGAATAATTGAAACCAGCGTGTCGATTGGCGGCACGGTTATTTCAAAATCGTCCCGCATAGAGTCATGCGATTGCGCCATCAGCCGGCTCACGGCTCGGTAATCGGATTCAGCCAATGCCCGGGCCATTGCCAGGGTTCGCGTATTTTCTGACACCACATGGCGTGCCCGACGGAACACCACATCCGACATCGCTGATTGTGCCTGTAGCAGGCTCTCAATATCGACTTCTCTCAGGGAATTGACCCCCAACACGCCGACAGCCTGCTCACATTGCTGACGACGAAGGTTGTACTCGCTTCCCACCAGTCCGCGCTTGACGTTTGAGTCGACGATGACAATCTGGAATTCGGGGTCAATAGCACGATGCTCAAACTGCAGCGACTCACAGTCCAGAAGCAGAGCGCCCCCCTGCTTTCCCAGCGCGGAGGCCATCTGATCCATTACGCCGCAGGAACAGCCGACAAATTCATTCTCGGCCCATTGGCCGAGCAACGCCGCATCGACGCCAGAGAGAGGCAACTCATAAAGGCTGGCGATCGCTTTGAGCAAGGCAATCTCCAGGGAAGCGGAAGAGCTCAGCCCCGCGCCTTGTGGCACATTACCGGTGATGGTCAGCTCCAATCCGCCCACGGGGTGCCGGACCATTAACGCCTTGAGTACACCTCGCACATAGTTGCTCCAGGGTTGAACCGGATCCTGCGTGATATCGTCGAGAGAAAAATGACTGGCGTCCCCAGAATAATCCAACGCCAACACCGACACCTTCCGATCCGGGCGTTTGGCGGCGGCCACCCAGGTGCCAAAATTGATGGCTGCTGGAAAGACAAAACCGCCGTTATAGTCGGTATGCTCACCCAGCAAATTGACGCGCCCCGGGGCATAGGCCACCGTTTCGGGCCGGCGGCCAAAGGTGCGCTCGAAAGACTGTGTCAGTTTTTCCGTTTCGTCCATCATTCCACCTGCTGTTTGTAGTGAACACGGGGCAAAGCCCGCAAACGTTCTGCCGCCTGTTCGGGCGTGAGATCGCGCTGCGCTTCCGCCAACATTTCATATCCCACCATAAACTTTTTCACACTCGCCGAGCGCAACAAGGGCGGGAAGAAGTGAGCGTGCAACCGCCACTCGGGGTGACTCTCTCCGTCAAACGGGGCGCCGTGCCAACCCATGGAGTAGGGAAAAGACGTTTGAAACAGGTTATCGTACAGAGTGGTCAAGTGCTGGATAGCCTCCGCCAGTAACCGGAAGCGGTCCGTGCTGAGCTCCGATAAGCGCGCTATGGGAAAGCGCGGTAGCAGCAGGGTTTCATAGGGCCAGGCCGCCCAATAGGGAACCACT
The DNA here is from genome assembly GCF_002695945.1 of Marinimicrobium sp. Classification (NCBI taxonomy): domain Bacteria; kingdom Pseudomonadati; phylum Pseudomonadota; class Gammaproteobacteria; order Cellvibrionales; family Cellvibrionaceae; genus Marinimicrobium; species Marinimicrobium sp. The sequence goes on from NZ_NZQP01000041.1 coordinate 18,666, forward strand.
ACCAACCAGTCCTGGTTCTGAAACACTACCCGGATTTGTTGTGCCGTTTCGCGCTCGACATAATCGTCCAACATGGTGCGGCCCCGCTCCTGGAAATACCGGGCAAACCGTTCCTGTTTTCGCGCCGCCAATGTGGGCAGCTGTTGCTGCGCCCATACTTGCCCATGAGGGTGAGGGTTGGAGCACCCCATCATCGCCCCCTTGTTCTCAAACACCTGCACCCAGCGGTACTGCTCACCCAGTTCCCGGGTCTGCTCACACCAGCAGGCCACAACACGCTCCAGTTCATCGATACCCAGCTCGGGCAAGGTCTTACTGTGATCGGGCGAAAAGCAGATAACCCGACTGCAGCCCTGTTCGGACGCCAGAGTAAACAGTGGATCCTGGTCCTGCGTGACCGGTGTATCCGGTGTGAGCGCCGCAAAGTCGTTGTCGAACACATAGGTCGCGGCATAATCGGGATTCGGCTCACCGTTTACTCGGTGATTACCGGGGCAGAGGTAACAGGTGGCATCGTACGCCGGTCGGCGATGGGTATCGGGATCCTCGGACTGCCCCTGCCAGGGGCGTTTGGCACGATGTGGAGATACCAACACCCAGTCACCGGTCATGGGGTTCAGGCGTCGGTGGGCATGCTCAGCCGGATCAAACCTGTCATTCATAGTGGGTCACTCATTACTCCTGAACCAAAGCGCATGGACGGCCGATACGGCGCCTGGGGATAAGCAATGAGAGTAACAGGCGCCGGAAGAATTACCATGAAGGTTATCGGGTTCCGACTCAGTTTTGAATGTCAGGATCTATCGCCGGAGCGATAAATGAGTGTCTTTTATGCCTATTTTTATATATATAACGAAATAATATTGCTCTGATGATCAAAAAAACACATCCAGCCACCAATAATATGATTTATATTAGTTTTTGATGGCCTTTTCATGATTTGCCAGGTTTGACCACTCCGCTCGCGGCCTTTTTAAGCCTGACGCCGCTCCATCCGCCAGGCCAATGCGAAAAACACCAGCCCCGCCACGGCCGTGGTGGCACCGACATAACCCGTCGAACTCCAACCCAAGCCCGCCGAAATCGCCAGGCCTCCCAGCATAGGGCCAATGGCATTCGCCGTATTGAAGGCCGCGTGGTGGGAGGCGGCAGCCAGGGTCTGGGCGCCCACCGCCACATCCATCAGGTGGGTCTGAAGGGGCGGTGATACCGCCGCCACCGTGCCCACCAGGAAGGTCATCATCAGAATGCTCCACAGCTCACCGGTGGCCGAAGGGAACACCAGATACACCGCCAGGCTCCAGAGCAACGCGCCGCCCACCGCCTTGAACTGGAATTTGTCGAACAACCAGCCGCCGAGAATATTGCCCAGAAAGCCGCCCGCGCCGAAGGTCGCCATGGCGATGGGAATCCAGCCTTTTTCCACCTCGGTGACGTACAGCAGGGTAGGGGCCAGATAGCTGAACACGCAGAAGACGCCGGCAAAGCCGGTGGCACCGATCATCAGGGCCAGCCATACCTGAGGGCGGTGAAACGCCTTGAGTTCGGCCACCGGGCGGTTACGGGGCTGGTTTCGGTCCAGGGGCAGGTAAATGACAATCAGGATCACCGTCAGAAACGACACCGCCGCGACCAGGACAAAAGCATAGCGCCAACTGATGGACTGACCCAGCCAGGTTGCCAGCGGGTTGCCGATCAACACCGCCAGGGTCAGCCCGATCATCACCCGGCTGACCGCCTTGCCCCGATCACTGGGCGGCGCCAGACTGGCCACCACCAGAGCGGCCACCCCGAAATAGGTACCGTGGGGCAGGCCGGCAATAAACCGGAATGCCAGCAGCGACTCATAGCTCGGCGCCAGGGCACTGGCGATATTGGCCAGGGTGTAAAAGCCCATCAGACCGATCAGCAAGTGCCGCCGGAACAGCCGCGCGCCAAACACCGCCAGCAGCGGTGCCCCCACTACCACACCCAGTGCGTAGCTGCTGATGACATGACCGACCTGAGGCTCGCTCACCCCCAGACCCTCGGCGATACCCGGCATCAGGCCCATGGTGGCGAACTCCCCGGTACCGATACCAAAACCGCCCACGGCCAGGGCGATTTCGATCAGCCACATCTGGGCTTTGGTCAGGGTCGGGCTGGTGGAAGTGGTCATGTGCGGTCCGTAACTGTGAACGACGCCACCGCCGGCATGCCGCCTACTGTGCTGCATACCGTCATTCGGAGCGTTGTTGTGATTGTCGTTTGTGGGGAAAGAGGCTTATGGTGGGCTGCACCACAAAGGCGCGCATTGTACCCCATTTCGGGTAGCTCGCGCAGGGCGTCTCGATGAGGGCGCCGCGCAATATCTGGCCCTGACGCCCGCCAATCACTATACTGAGTGGTTTTCCCACGCAGAGCATTACCGAAGGATTCTGTTATGACCAACCGCGCCGTGATCCACACCGATAAGGCCCCGGAGGCCATCGGCACTTACTCGCAAGCCGTCAAAGTCGACAATACCGTTTACCTGTCGGGCCAGATTCCGCTGAACCCGGAAACCATGGAGTTGGTGGACGGAGGCTTTGAAGCCCAGGCCGAGCAGGTCTTTAAAAACCTGGCCGCCGTGTGTGAAGCCGCCAATGGCAGCCTGAACCACATCGTCAAGCTGAACCTCTATCTGACCGATCTGGACAACTTTACCGTGGTCAACGAAGTCATGGCGCGCCACTTCCGCCAGCCGTTCCCCGCCCGTGCTGCGGTGGGTATCAACCAGTTACCCAAGGGCGCGCTGTTCGAAGCCGAAGGCGTCATGGTGCTTTAATCAGCCCTCGGTCAGTGTTTTGGCGCCGCGAAGCATAGCGTGGACCAGCTCCTCGGCGTCGAACTTGGTGAGCGCTTCATTGGCACCAACCTGATGGGCATAGCTCACACTCATTTCGCTGTTCAGTGAGGTGTGCAGAATGATGTAAGCGTGGCTCAGCGCCTTGTCGTCACGCACGCTGAAGGCCAGCTCGTAACCGTCGAGCCCCGGCATTTCGATATCACTCACCAGAATATCAATGGCGTTGTTGCCTTTGGCCGCCTGGCGCATTCGCTGCAGGGCTTTTTCGCCATTGGTCAGTACCTGGTAGGGAATATTCAGTCCGTCCAGCGCATCCTGGAGTTGCTTGCGGGCCACATGGGAGTCGTCCACCAGCAGGATATTCAGCGGCTTGAGCTGTTCACGCTGGACATCGGTCAGCACCGCCCGACGGCGGCCCGGCGGATCGGGGTAAACCTGGGCAAAAAGCAGTTCCAGGTCGATCAACTGAACCGCCTGATCCTCGTGCATATACAGGCCGGTGACAAAGGCCCTCTTGCCCAGCATCTGCGGGGGCGCCTTCACCTCTTTCCAGTTGGCATCCACAATCCGGTCGATACCGCGCACCAGAAAGCCAATGTCCTTGCGCTGGCAGTCGGTTATGATGATCGACCCCTGACGCATCTCCTCGTCGGACAAGGGTTTGTAGCCCACCGCCGCCGCCATATCGATGACCGGAATGGTTTTGCCCCGCACGGTGGTCGCGCCGAGAATCGCCGGGTGTTCCTGCAGAATGCGGTTGAAACGGGTATAGGGAATGATCTCACGCACCTTGAGCGTGCCCATCGCAAAGCTCTGAGTAGGCGTAAGCTTGAAAAGCAGCAGTTTCTGGGCGTGTTGCGCCTTACCGTTCATGGGCAGTCCCGGAGTCCGAAGTGAGTCTGGTGTCAGGGGGATACACTAGCGTATCGGCGGTTTGCGCGTAAACCGAAGGGAATCAGGCAATTTTCTGGGCTGGCCCGGCCGCCGGGTCCTCGGGAATCGCTTCGGCAAAGGCCTTCATCACATAATCCACACGGGCCTCCGGCGTCTTGTGCAGGCCGGCCTTCAGGGACTCAATATGGCGCAATCGGGGTAGCAGTCCCAAGCCGTTAGCCACCTGAATCGCCAGCCCCGGACGGGCATTGAGCTCCAGGAGCTGGGGTCCCCGGCTTTTATCGAGCACAATGTCGGTGCCGATGTATCCCAGACCGGTCATTCCATAGCAGCGCGAGGCGAGCACCAGCATTGAGCGCCAGTCCGGCACCTTGATTTCGTTCAGGGGCTTCTTGGTGTCCGGGTGCAAGGAGACGCCCAGACCGAACTGGACCGCCTTCAGGCAGCGTCCCGTGGCAATATCCAGCCCCACGCCCACGGCGCCCTGGTGGAGATTCGCCTTGCCATCGGAGGCATGGGTGGCCAGGCGCAGCATGGCCATCACCGGGTAGCCTTTGAAGACCACCACACGGATATCCGGCACGCCCTCGTAGGAATAGCCCTCAAAAATATCGTCGAACTCAATCAGGTCCTCGACGATCACCACATCGGGCTTGCCCCCCAGGGAGTACAGACCGGCGAGAGTGTTGGACATGTGCCGACGGATTTCTTCAATGTCAATTTCCGCTCCGGAGGCCTTTACAAACTTGCCCCCATTGCGGCCAGTAATCACCAGAATGCCTTTACCGCCGGAGCCTTTGGCGGGCTTCACCGCGAAGCCATCGAGTTCGTGAAGCTGTTTCTCGATGTGGCTGATCGCGTGCTGCTCCGACACCACAAAGCGCAGGGCCGGCGTTGCCAAACCAAACTCCTCAGTGAGCAGTTTGGTTTTCAGTTTGTCATCCACCAGCGGATAGCGCGAGCGGGTATTGTAGCGGCCAATGAACTCCCGGTTGCGGGCATTCATGCCGAGAATACCCAGCTTTTTCAGACGCCAGGGGCTGATCCACTTCATGGTTTGTCCGACCCCGCGGCGGCTTCCTGCTCCAGCGCCATGGCCCGGAACCGGCGCAATTCCGACAATTTATAGCCGGTGTATTGGCCCATCAGCATGATCAACGCCAGGATCACCAGGTTCAGCTCCGGAAAGTTGAAGCTCAGATGGTTGGCCAGGGGCAGTTGCATCAACAGATACGCCATCACCGCCACCAGCAGACTGCCCCCGCCCTGAATCACCACTTCGTGGGCACCTTCCTCCTCCCAGAGAATCGACATGCGCTCGATGGTCCAGGCGATGATGATCATCGGGAAAAAGGTGATGGTCATACCGGTACTGAATCCCAACTGATAGCCGAGCAGGCTCAGCATCGAAATCAGGAAGATCACCAGCACCACCAGCGTCGCGATCCGGGCCACCAGCAACAGGTTCAGGTGTGAGAGGTAGCTGCGCAGCATCAGCCCGAGCGACACTACCACCACAAAACTGATCAGGCCGGGCAGCAGTGAGGTTTGCAGAAACGCCAGGGAGATCAGTACCGGCATAAAGGTACCGGAGGTTTTGAGGCCCACAATAATGCGCATGAACACCACGACCAATGCACCCAGCGGCAACAGGAAAAGCATTTTGAACATGCTCTGCTCTTCAATGGGAAGCTGCTGAACCCCCAGCAGGGCGAAGGCACTGTCACTGAATTGCGCCACCGCCAGCTCTTCAGCGGGCACGGTCTGGCGGATCATGGAGAAGCTGACCCCGGAGTTTCGCCCCCCGGTGACGTCGAGCAGGGACGCTCCGCCGCGATGCCAGAGCACCAAGTTCTCCGGCACGCCCTGTTCACCGGTCTGAGGGTTGAACAGCACCCACTCCTCGCCATTGTAGGCTTCCACCATCGGGGTCAGTGTCTGGCGGCGACGGGCGTCTTCCAGAAACAGACCCATGACCTGGCGGGCGGGAATATCGGCCTGGTTCAGCAGCCGTTCCAGCAGCAGGGAACGACTGCCCACCTCTTCGATCAGCAACGACGCATTCTGATCGCCGGTCGGGTTGTTCAGTCGCTTGATCAGCTCGCGGGTCAGGCTCTCGGGGGTACTGGATGTCTCCAACGCCTGAGACAACAACTGATTGGCCGCTGTATCCTGCGGCTCTTCCCAGTACAGTGAGCGGGGCTTCGGCGCTTGTTGCTCATCATCGGGGCTTGGTTGCGGCCCTACTTCCGACACACCACCGATCAGTTGCGCTTTGTAATACAGCGTTTGAGGCCCCCTCGCTTCGCGTTTGGACCACTCCCCCCGGCGATCACCACCCTCTTCGATGATGGAGAAGCCGTACCCGGGGGACGTTGCGTGTTCGGTGTGCAGGCGGAAATCCGGCGGATTATCGGGCAAATCCAGGCTGACCAGCACCTCGCCCCCGGTGGCCTGAAAATCGACCCGGGCTTCCACCAACCAGACCGGCCGCTGCTCACCGGGCCAGAAGGGCAGCTCCATTTCCACATGCCGGGCCCAGGCGGTCGCCAACCCGGCCACCACCAGACTCACCACAATCAGGTAGAAGGGGACGCGGGATTGGGTCATTCGTCAGTGCTCTTGTCGACATCCGAAGGTTTGGGCGGTTTGGGTTCGGTAATATTATCCCGGGCGACGTCTACCAACATGACATCGCGCAGGACATTGCGGCCAATTAACAGGGGAAACTCCATATGGCTGCGATCTGACAGGGTGAATTCCGCCATCTGGGTCAAGGAGCCCATGGTGATGCGCATTTCCACCACCGGGCGTTTTTCAACATCTTCGCTGCTGGCCTGAATAATACGGACTTTGCGCGACCGGGGACGTTCCAGCTCCACCAGCTGGTCCAGGGCCGGGTCGTGAATTTTGAACCGCACCCACTCATCACCGTTGCGCTCAAAGATCTCAATCTCCCGGGCGTCCATGGAGGAGGTGGTCGCGCCCGTGTCGACCCGGGACTGCAAAACAATTCCCAGGTCCGTCAGCAGTACCCGCTCTTTGGCACCTACGACCTTTTTGTCCATGGCGTCACCGGGAACCGGCAGAGCCAGGCCCTGCGCACATTCGCTACCAGCGCCCCTGGACTCACGCCCGTCTCGTTCACTTTCAACCAGATCGCGCAGCGCTTGCTCATCCTGTTGCTGCAGCTCAATGCTCTGGCGCAGCAGCTCCAGCGCCTCGGCAATTTGCTGCTGTTGTTGCTCAAAAGTCAGATCGCGCTGCTGTTGTGCCAACAGGCACTGATTGGCGGCTTCCATATCCGCTTTTTTGACGAGAACGTGATGGGTGCTGCACGCCGAGAGGAGTGTCAATAACGGCAGCAAGGCCACCCATTTCAGGGGACGGTTGTTCATGTTTCCCTTCCGATTGATGATCATATTCATACAGTGTACCCCAGTGCGGGGGCTGGCGGCGTCAACGGCCTGCGTTACAAAGGTTAAGGCCTGGAAATTGTTCAATAGCGGGGCGCGTAGTCATCCGGTAGCCGGCGAAACCGCTTGTATTCCCATTGATATTGGGTCGGCGCTCTGAGCACACAGTCTTCCACGCTGCGGTTCAGGCCGGCGACTGACTCAGCCGCATCCTCCGCGTATATCCGTTCGTCTGCGGGCAGAACCACCATTTTGAAACCTTTTGGAACCCGCTGGGCGAACACACTCACGACCTTGCAGCCAGTGCGTTGAATCAGACCGTGCACCAGTGTCATGGTAAGCGCCGGTTGCCCGAAGAAGGGCGCCACTTCCGCACCATTGCCACGCTCGGGCACCTGGTCGGGCAGAATCGCGACAATCTCACCCCGCTTCAGCGCTTTAAGCAGTTGACTGACTCCTCGGCGATTGGTCGGCGCCATATCGATATTGTCTTTGCTGCGCCCTTTGAGAATCATCTCGTCCAGTGCCGGCTGACGAGGCGGCTGGTAGAGCGCCGTCAAACGGGCGTAGCTGGCCAGAAAGGGACCAACCGCTTCCCAGTTGCCTAAATGGGGCGCAAGAACCAGTACACCTTGCCCTTCGGTCAGGGCCGTCTTGAGCGCCTCGTCGTTTTCCACCTCGACAATATGCCGCTGCAGCCATTCCCAGGAGTGCAGCCAGACCGCCGCCGCCTCCGCGACGGTTTTGCCGGTCTCGGTGAGGCTCTGGCGCACCAGCCGCTCCCGGGCCCGATCTTTGATATGGGGCTGGCACAGTGCCAGGTTCTGCCGGGTAATACGGGCAGAGCGGCCACTGCTGAGCCACATCAGCCAGCCGGCAAAGCCGCCGAACACTCGCCCCACAGACAACGGCAGGCGCCCGAGGAGCTTCAACATCCATACGGCGAACCGTTCTTTCATGCCTAAACCACCGTTAAATCGCCAAAGTGCGCGCAGTTTACGGCAACCAGCCGTACCAATCACCCCCCAACTACCGCTATAATTCGCGGCTGTTTTCGCTCAGGGCCCTGGTGCACCATCAGCGTCCTGGCGACTGGCGCGTTATATAACGCGACTTCAATTTCTCGACCTCATGCTCGGAGGCAGGTTACCCGTGTCAGACAGTCAAACCCCCGCCGGCGCCCACTCGCCCGATGTCAGTACCTTTCAGGGGCTGATTCTCGCCCTGCAATCCTACTGGGCACGCCAGGGCTGCGTGATCCTGCAACCGCTGGACCTGGAAGTGGGCGCGGGCACCTTTCACCCGGCCACCTTCCTGCGCTCGATCGGCCCGGAAACCTGGAACGCCGCCTACGTGCAGCCCTGCCGCCGGCCCACCGACGGCCGCTACGGCGAGAATCCCAATCGGCTGCAGCACTATTACCAGTTTCAGGTGGTAATGAAGCCCTCCCCGGCCAACATTCAGGAGCTGTACCTGGGTTCGCTGAAGGAGCTGGGCATTGATCCCGCGATCCACGACATCCGCTTTGTGGAAGATAACTGGGAATCGCCCACCCTCGGGGCCTGGGGCCTGGGCTGGGAAGTCTGGCTGAACGGCATGGAAGTCACCCAGTTCACCTACTTCCAACAGGTGGGTGGCCTCGAGTGCTACCCGGTCACCGGCGAGATCACCTATGGTCTGGAGCGGATTGCCATGTACCTGCAAGGGGTGGACTCCATTTACGATCTGGTCTGGACCGTGAACCCGGCGGGCGACAAGGTCACCTACGGCGATGTGTTCCACCAGAACGAAGTGGAAATGTCCAAATACAACTTCGAGCAGGCCGACACCGAGTCGCTGTTCAACAGTTTTGATGTCTACGAGCGCGAGAGCGAGCGCCTGATCGGGGAGGGGCTGCCCCTGCCGGCCTATGAAATGGTGATGAAGGCCTCCCACGCGTTCAACCTGCTGGACGCCCGTCACGCCATTTCCGTGACTGAACGGCAGCGCTTTATTCTGCGGGTGCGCAGCCTGGCCCGGGCCGTCGCTCAGGCCTACTTCGACGCCCGCAAGGCCCTGGGCTTCCCCCTGGCCCCCGAAGCCCTGCGCAATGAACTTCTCGCGGCAGAGGGAGACGACCAATGAGTGCCGATTTTCTGTTTGAACTGGGCACCGAAGAGCTGCCCCCCAAAGCCCTGAAAACCCTGATGAACGCCCTGCGCGAGGGCATCGCCGGCGGCCTGGACACCCAGGATCTGGACTACGATGCCATTCACGCCTACGCCAGCCCGCGCCGCCTGGCGGTATTGGTAAGAGACCTGGCCGAGCAGACCCCGGTCAAAGAGGTGGTCACCTACGGCCCGCCGGCCAAGATTGCCTTCGATCAGGACGGCAACCCCACCAAGGCCGCCGAGGCCTTCGCCAGTAAAAACGGCCTGAGCGTGACCGAGCTGACCACCGAGAATGACGGCAAGGCGGACAAACTGGTGGCCCGCTCCAAGGCCGGCGGCCAGTCGGTGGTAGAGCTGTTGGGCGATATCGTCAATGACGCCCTGGCCAAGCTGCCCATCGCCAAGCGCATGCGCTGGGGCGCCAGCCGCACCGAATTTGTCCGTCCGGCCCACTGGCTGGTGATGCTCTACGGCGACGAAATCGTCGACGCCGAAGTGCTCGGACTGCGCGCCAACCGCTGCACCCGCGGCCACCGCTTCCATTACAACCACGAGCTGGATCTGTTCAACCCGAGCGACTATCTCGAGAAGCTGGCCTCCACCGGCTATGTACTGGCCGATATGGACGCCCGTCGGGACCTGATTCGCGAGCAGGTGGACGCGGAAGCCAAAAAAGTCGGCGGTACGGCGGTGATCGACGACGATCTTCTGGATGAAGTGACCGCGCTGGTGGAGTGGCCGGTGGCGCTGCTGGGCAACTTCGAAAAGCGCTTCCTGAACGTGCCCGCCGAAGCGCTGATTGCCTCCATGAAAGAACACCAGAAGTACTTTCACCTGGTGGACGCTCAGGGCAAGCTGATGCCCCACTTCATCACCGTGGCCAATATCGAAAGCGACGATCCGGAACAGGTCATCGACGGCAACGAGCGGGTGATCCGCCCGCGCCTGTCCGATGCTGCCTTCTTCTTCGATACCGACCTCAAGCACACTCTGGAAAGTCGCCGTGAGCAGCTCAAGCCCATCGTGTTCCAGAAACAGCTTGGCAGCGTGTTCGAGAAAACCGAGCGCATCGCGGCTTTAGCTCACATAATTGCTGCAGAGATCGGAGCAAACCCCTCGCTAGCAACACGTGCCGGCCAACTGTGCAAGTCTGACCTAGTCACCGAAATGGTCTTGGAATTCGACAAAATGCAGGGCATCGCTGGTTACTACTATGCTCGCAACGACGGCGAGCACGAAGAAGTCGCCCAGGCCATGAAGGAGCAATACCTTCCCAAGTTTGCCGGCGACGCGCTGCCGGAAACCACTACCGGAGCCATCATCGCCCTGGCGGACCGCCTGGATACAATTTCCGGCATTTTCGGCATCGGACAGCAGCCTACAGGCTCCAAAGATCCGTTTGCTTTACGCCGAGCGAGTCTCGGAGCTTTGCGCCTTTTAGTAGAGAAAAACTTAGACCTAGACTTACGCAAACTTTTGGTAGACTCGTTAACCTTGCACGGCCTCATCTCAGGAACCCCCAAAGCGGGAGCTCCACTCAACCGTATCTTGGACTATATGCTCGAGCGCTTCCGCGCCTGGTACGAAGACGCCGGCATTCCGGTGGAAGTGTTCCTCGCGGTGAGTGCGCGCAAAGTCAGCAATCCTCTGGATATCGACCAGCGGGTGAAGGCGGTGCACGAGTTTTATCAGTTGCCCCAGGCCCAGGCGCTCGCCGCCGCCAACAAGCGGGTAGCCAATATTCTGGCCAAGTCCGGCGCGCCGGCCGGTGAGCTCGACCCCGCCCTGCTGCAGGAGTCCGCCGAAAAAGCGCTGGCCGAAGCGGTGCAGGCGAAAGCCAAGGTGGTCGAGCCTCTGTTTGCCAAACGCGCTTACACCGAGGCGCTGACGCAACTGGCGGACCTGCAGGAGCCGGTGGATGCTTTCTTCGACCAGGTAATGGTCAACGCGGAGGATGACAAGCTGCGCAATAACCGTCTGGCACTGCTGCAGCAACTGGGTGACCTGTTCCTGGCGGTCGCCGATATTTCCCTGCTCGCTCCGGCGAAAGGCTGAGCCATGAAACTGATCATTCTGGACCGGGACGGCGTGATCAACGAAGACGCCGGCGATTACATCAAGTCCGTCGAGGAATGGCAGCCCATTCCCGGCAGCATTGAAGCCATCGCCCGGCTCAGTCGGGCCGGTTTCACACCGGTAGTGGCCACCAACCAGTCCGGCCTCGCCCGGGGCCTTTTCGACCTGGACGACCTGGAGGCCATGCACGCCAAACTTACCGCCCTGGTGGAAGAAAACGGCGGCAAGCTGGAGGCGATTTTTTACTGCCCCCACCACCCGGACGAGGACTGCAAGTGCCGCAAACCCAAAACCGGCATGCTCGATGCCATCGAGGCGGTGTTCAACACCTCGGTGCAGTCGGCCTGGTTTGTGGGCGACACCAGCAAAGATCTGCAAGCAGCCCTGACCAAGGGCTGTCAGCCCTGCCTGGTGCGCACCGGGCGCGGACGTGAGACCGAAGCCGAACTGGCCTCGTTCCTGGATGCCGCCGAGCTGGAACAGGTGCGCATTTTCGACCACCTGGAGGCCGCGGTGACAGCGCTGCTGTCAGAGCCCGAACAGGCCGACGCCGCCCCCTCCGATCCGCAAGACCACGAAGGACAGCCTTAACCGTGTTGTACAAAGCCTTTCTCTACGTCCGCACCACGATTTTCGATATTGGCTACTACGGATCGGGGATCCTGTTTGGTGCTTTGAGCACACTGATCTGGCCGTTTCTTCCCTACCAATGGCGCTACCGGCTGATCAATCAGTGGAACCGCTTTGTGATGTTCTGGCTCTGGTTCTGCTGCAATATCCGCATTGAGGTGCGAGGCGATATCCGCAACGATCTGCAACCCTATGTGGTGATGTCCAAGCACCAGGGCGTGTGGGAAACCTTGTACTTACAACTGTTCTTCCAGCCCATCTCCACCATTCTGAAAAAAGAACTGCTGCGCATCCCGTTTTTCGGTTGGGGCCTGGCGGCACTGAAACCCATCGCCATCGATCGGAGCAATAAAACCCAGGCGCTGCGTGATGTGAAGAAGAAGGGCGTCCAGGCCATCAAGGATGGCAATAACGTGCTGATTTTCCCGGAGGGTACCCGCACCCGTCCCGGTCAGGTGGTGCCCTACGCCCGCAGCGGCGCCGATATTGCCTGCACCGCCGGCTGCCCGGTCATCCCAGTGGCCCACAATGGTGCCGAATGCTGGCCCCATAAGGATTACCTGAAGTACCCGGGCACCATCACGATGGTGATCGGCGAGCCGATTTCCAGCGAGGGCAAAGATCGCAAGCAGTTGACCGAAGAAGTCCGGGACTGGATCGAGTCCACCGCCAAAACCCTCCCTGTCGGCCGCAAAGACGGCCGCAGACCCTGGCTTGAATCATCACCAGACCAATAAATAACGGACATATCAATTCGTAACGTCCGGCCCGCCATGGGGAATACCGTTGAGACGGACAAAAAAGGGCCGACACAAAGGTCGGCCCGTCAAGCGAGGGGATTCGCCGTCGTTGGAAATCGACGGGTTTACTGACAGGGCACCTTGCCCAAGCTCAGTACGTAGTAGATATCGCCCGCGAGTGGCGAGTTGAACGGCAGCTCGCCGTACTTGCCAGCGGTCGCGCTCACGTAATCAATCAAGTCCTGTCCCGCATCCAGCCGGAAATCATTGATCGTATCGCGAGACGCCACGGTGTACTGCTGAGACAGATCACCGACACTGCCCGACGCATCCGTCAGCGCACGCTGGGTTGAGGCGTTGATATCGCACGCGCTATTACCGAACCATAGGTAAACCCCATCGGCGCGGTAGCTGCCGCCGCTGACATCGCGGGTCAGGTTGCCCTGCAGCTCGTCCAGCGCGCTGTTGATATCGTCTTTCTCCTGGAAGTCGCCATTGATGACCAGCGCATTGTCCTCCCATAGAAGGTCGGCACCCACGCGGACACTGATGATGTCTTTGCGGTAGTTCATGAACAGGTTGTTCCACATATGGGACGTGCCCCGACGGATCAGCGGAACCCGGCGCGCCGTGTTGCCAAACTCGAAGTACAGATCATCCCGGGTCACAAAGGCATTGTGGTGCATGGTAGTGGTGATGTTTTCGTTGATCTCACGACTATCACTGGATCCGTGCAAAGCGGCACGTTTGACGTCCACCACCCGGTTGAACGACATGGTGATATCGTAGGCACCGACTTTCACGTCAAACGCCGAGTCACCGGTCAGGTCAAACGTGTTCTTGTGAATCCAGATATCGTGAGACGCACCGGTAGAGCGAATCATGTCCGGGTCCAGTCCGTGATCTTCGGTGTGGCCCGCGCCGCGGAAATCCAGGTGGGTCAGAATCACGCTGTTGGCGGTCTGGGTCGGCTGACCGGAGCTGTCCTTCCCGATGGCAAAACCACTGAAGCGGAAGTAGGCATTACTCATGCGACCGTCGATGGTGGTATTGGAACTGATCACCGGGTTGCGAATGGGAAGGTCTTTATCGTCCAGACGATTGTTGAAGAACTCCTCCAGACACTGATCGTGATCGTTATAGCCGCGATTCGAACACCACTGACGGTAATCGACACACTCCGCCTCGGTACCACCGATACGGCTCAGAACATCCGAGTTGCTGCAGTGCAGACGGTACATGGCCACTTCCGTTTCGGGCGCAAAGTCATTCTTGTCGAACACAATCCAGTGATGATCTTCGCTGCTCATGGCATCAAAAATCTGCTGCTCTACCGAGTCACTGCTGCTTTTGGTAATCACAGTCAGCGTGCTGTTGCCATTGGGGTCATAGCCGCCCAGAGCGTTTTCACCATAGCCCACGGCACGGCCCAGAGTCTGCGCCAGGCATTCAACGATCTCCTGGTCCGTCTGTAGGGCGGTATCACGCCAGTTGACGTTCGGGTTGGTAGCCAACTCCACGCAATCATTACTCAGCGGTCCAGAGTAATCCGGGAAGCTACTGCTCGACTGACTGCTTGAGCTGCTCGAATTGCTGCTGGAGCTGTCCGACGATGAGGAATCGCTGGACGAACTGTCGCTGCTGTCGGACGAGCTGGAAGACGAGTCACTGGACGAACTGCTGGAGGACGAGCCGCCGTCAGATACGTCACCGGTCGCGTTGTAGATTTCAAACTCGGCAATCTGCGGCGCACTGCTGGCGCTGTCGATAACCAGGTTGACTTTGTAAAGGTCTCGGTCACCAAAACCGGTGATGATCCGTTCGCTGCCCAGGGTCGAGCCGGATGCGAGTACTTCATTGGTATCGTGATCTTCCAGACGCCAACTTTCCGTGGCGCCATTGAGCTCTCGGATGATCACGGTATTGAAAGTACCACTGAAATTTTTTACTCCGATGCGTTCACCACTGGTGCCGCTCGGCTGCCAGTAGCTGGCCAGATTGCCGTCATTGACGTTGCCATAGCTGGTACCGCCACCCTTGCTGGAACCGTCGGCGCCACCACTCAGAGCCAGATTACTGCCCAACTCAACCGGCTCACCGCTATCACTGGAAGAATTACCGGACGACGAACTCTCTGAAGAGGACTCACTGGAACTGTTCTGACTGCTGGAAGACGAGCTGGATGACTGCTCCCCGCCGCCACTGACCGGCGCATCCAGGCAATCGGTCACGATACCGGCGCCCGCATTGGCCAACACGTGAGCCTTGGTATCCGCCGCAAACAGACGACTGTAGCTGTACGGGGGCAGATAGCTGGTGGTGGACTGCACATCAGGTCCGGCAATCACGCCATCGCTGGGGTACTCAACCCAATTGACGTTATTGAAGGTATTATCTTCAACGTCCCAGTAGCCCAGCTCACTGCTGTAGAAGGAGACGATCGGGTTCTGAGCGTCTTCGAACACATTGCCCTCAATACGCAGGGTGGCCCCCATACGTGAATTGATCCCGGTGCTGATCACGCCATCGTAGTAGTTATTGACGATATGCCCTTCACCAAAGCGGAACAACGGCAAGCGCGAGTTGGCGTTCTCCCAGTGGTTCCCCCAGAAGGTGATCCGGCGGTCGTAATCGTCACCGTCACTACTTCCCCACAGGGAGGTTTTCCAGCTATCACGCAGGATGTTATAGCTGATGGTGATGTTGTCGATCTCACCTTTACCACTGACCAACTCGTCGTAGTAGTCCTTGTCCACGTCCAGCGAGTTGTAGAAAGTATTGTGATCGATCCAGATATTGCTGGACGGACCGTCAATGGTAATGTGATCTTTATCGCCAATGCGGACATAGCGCATGGTGATGTTGCGCACGATCACATTATTGGCGCGCCAGATCTTGATGCCGATACCATCAAACAGGGCGTTATCGCCCACGCCGATGATGGACACGTCGTTCATGTCCTTGATATCGAATTTGGTCACGTTGGAATTGTCCGGGGTAATGGTGCCATCGACGTAGATGGTCAACGGGGCGCCGCCTTTGTTACTGAGTGCCGCGGCCAGCTCGGAGCCGGTGCTCACCGTCACTTCATCCCCGCCCTGACCACCGGTCGTGCCGGCGCCCAGGGACGCAAAACCCTGAACGGTGTTGGCCTGTTCACAGGACAGCACTTCACCCGGTGTGCCGGGCTGGGAACTCGAAGAACTGCTGGAGGAGCTTTCAGAGGAGCTGCTGCTTTCGGAGGATGAACTATCGGAAGACGTATCCGAGCTGTTGCTTTCGGAACTGGACGACTCCGAGGAGGAGCTACTTGGTGATGTCGACGAACTCGAAGACGATGAACTGGAGCTTCCGCTGTCCGTTGCGCTGTACACTTCGAACTCCGCAATCTGCGGTGCGCCACTCGCGCTCTCGATCACCAGATTGATTTTATACAGGCTCTGGTCACCAAATCCGGAAATGATCCGCTCGGAGCCAAGCGTTGAACCACTGGCAAACACCTCACCGGTGTCGTGGTCTTCAAGACGCCAGCCCGTCGTGGCACCGTTCAGCTCACGAATGATGACAGTATTGAAACTGCTGCCGATGTTTTTCACACCGATCCGTTCATCACTGCTGGAGCCCGGTTGCCAGTAGCTCGCCATGTCGCCATCAATGGCGTTGCCATAGCTGCTGCCACTGGCTTTACTGGAACCATCGGCCCCGGCATCCAGCGCCAGGTTCGGCCCCAGATCAGCTTGAGCGATACAGGCAAAAAATAATGAGGAATAAACGACCTTGGAGGCGTATCGGCTGATACGCCCGGATTGGTTGATGATTGTCATGTGCGTAACCTTGTTTGACGTTATGGTTTTTTGGTTTGCGTCCGTTCAGCACCGCTCCTGTCTCTCACCGGGGATTCAATCACATTCTCAGCCAGCCAAAATGTGAACCAGGTCACACTTATTTAGCCGCAACGAAACCGGTTAGATAAGTTTGAAATAGCGAGAGAGTCGCGATATCAGAGTTTTGAATGAAATACCCGCGGAGCGAACTCCGCGGGTGTCAGCCTAAACCGGGTTGGGGTCAGTCAGATGGGATCAGGGTGCAACGCAATTACTGATCACACCGGCTCCGGCGTTGGCCAGCACATGCCCTTTGGCATCCGACGCTGGAAGCGCAGAGTAGCTGTAGGGCGGTGTGTAGCTGACTGTTGACTGGACATTGGGGCCGGCAATGATGTCGTCCCCTGATCCTTCTTCCCAGGTGATATTTGAGAAAATGTTGTCCTGGACATCCCAGTAGCCGATTTCATCACTGTAGAAAGAGACAATCGGGTTCTGGGAGTTCTCGAACACATTGCCTTCAATCCGGATAGTGGCACCCATCCGCGAATTGATGCCGGTGCTGAGTATGCCGTCGTAGTAGTTGTTGATGACATGACCCTCACCAAAACGGAACAGCGGCAAGCGGGAGTTGGCGTTTTCCCAGTGGTTGCCCCAGAAGGTCACCCGGCGGTGGGAGTCATCGCCATCACTGCTGCCCCACAGAGAGGTCTTCCAGCTATCGCGCAGGATGTTGTAGCTGACCGTGATGTTATCAATATCGTTCTTACCACTGACCAATTCGTCGTAGTAGTCCTTGCCCACATCCAGCGAGTTGTAGAAGGTGTTGTGGTCAATCCAGATGTTGCTGGACGGGCCATCAATGGTGATGTGGTCCTTGTCGCCAATACGGACATAGCGCATGGTGACGTTGCGGACAATCACATTGTTGGCGCGCCAGATCTTGATGCCGATACCATCAAACAGGGCATTGTTGCCCACACCGATGATGGACACGTCGTTCATGTCCTTGATATCGAACTTGCTCACGCTGGAATTTCCGGGCGTGATGGTGCCATCGACATAGATGGTCAGCGGATTGCTGCCTTTGTTATCCAGGGCCGCTTCCAGTTCGGTGCCCGAGGAAACGGTCACCACATCACCGCCGGCACCGCCCGTGGTGCCGCCACCGAGGGAGGCAAAGCCACGCACCGTGTTGGCCTCCTGACAGGAGAGCGGGGAACCCGGATCGCTGGGTACCGAGCTGGACGAAGAACTGGACGACGAGCTCGAGGATGAGCTGCTGGAGCTGGAGGAACCATCCCCGCCGCTGACTTCAATGTAATCGAAGTTCGGCCCACCCGAGGATACCGTGGCATCGGCGCGGATCACATTGCTGCCCGCCGCCAGGTTGACCGTCACGGTCTGGATGTCCCAACTGGACCAGCCACCGGTGCCCTCGAAGTCAACGCTGGAATGCGCCACCTGGCCATTCACGCTGACCGTCATCGGACGGTTGGCGGTAGTGCCGTTGGCGTACCGGAACGTCAGCGTCGCGTTGCCGGAATCCGCCTGATTGACCACCCATTCAATGTAGCTGTTACTGTCGTTGAGAAGGTCAACGAAGCCGCTGCCACTGTAGCCGGAGTGATTGGTGGCCACCACGCCGTCAAAATCGACCGCGTTTTCCGACTCGTAGCGAACGGTTTCGCCGCCAGAATCCGAGGAGCTGGACGACGAACTTCTGGAGCTGCTGGATGAGCTACCGCCGCCGTCGGAATCGTTGTAGATCTCGAATTCGGCAATCTGCGGTGCACTGTTGGCGCTTTCAATAACCAGGTTAACCTTGTACATCTGTCGGTCACCAAATCCGCTGATCACCCGCTCGCTGCCCAAAGTAGAGCCTGACGCTAGCACTTCGTTGGTATCGTGATCTTCAAGACGCCACCCGGTGGTGGCGCCATTGAGTTCACGGATGATTACGGTATTGAACGTGGCATCAAAATTTTTCACGCCGATCCGCTCATCACTGGTGCCACTGGGCCGCCAGTAACTGTTCAGATCGCCGTCATTGACGTTGCCGTAGCTGCTGCCACCGCCTTTGCTCGAACCATCCGCTCCGCCGCTGAGGGCAAGATTGCTGCCGAGATCGGCGTGGGCGATGGTTGCCAGGGAGCTGCACAGAGCCACTGCGAGGCACCGGCGTAAGAACCGGTTGGGGTTGATAGTTTCCATGATGCTTGAACCTTTTGATTAACGTTATGGTTGTCGGTTTAGGCTGTACGCATCCTTTCAGCACCGCTCCTCTCTCACGGGGCGATTCAAGCACATCGGGAAATTTCAAAAACGAGACGTCGTTCGCAGTTCGGGCCAGTCAAGTCCTGGCCCGAAACGACTTTCGTCAGAATCTTTTTCGGTTAGACAGATTTGAAATGCTGAAGATTTTTTATATTAAAAATGTTTAGATCGATCAACAACCTACGCTGGGTTGATTAAGTAAAAGCCCGGAAGGTCATCCCGTTTCGACCCGCAGCTTTGGTTTCATAGAGCGCCTGATCGGCGGCATTGACCAGCTTGGTGGCCAACACGCCGGGGCCGGCATTGGCGGCGGTCACCCCGATACTCAGAGTCAGGGGTATCTCCACGCCCTCTGCCGTCACCGGTCGACACTGACCCGCTCGACCAACCGCCGCGCCAGAAACTGTCCCATTTCTGCCGGGCACTGAGCGGCAAACACCAGGAACTCATCGCCCCCGTAGCGCGCCACCACATCCTGCGGCCGAACAGCACCCCGGAGCCGCTGCGCCACTTCTCGCAAGACTTCGTCACCGGCGACGTGTCCATAACGATCATTGACCTGTTTGTAATAATCCACGTCGACCAGCATCACACAAACATCTGAGCCCGACCGCTGCGCCACCGCCAACTCCCGTTGCATCAATACGTCCATCCCCTGGCGATTCCAGGCCTTGGTCAGTGGGTCGATCAGGGCGTTCCGCCGGGCTTCATCCAGCTCTTCAAGTAACTGGGTCTGTTCCGCACTGAGCGCCTCCACCCTTAGCTCGTTCTCCACCCACGCCGCCAGACTGCGCAAGGTATCTTTCTGCTCCTCCGTTAAGGTTCCCGGCACATAATCCACCAAACACAGAGTGCCGACCAGTTGGCCCTGATATTGAATGGGCTGGCCCGCGTAAAAACGGACATGGGGGTCGTCGGTAACCGCCGGGTGGTCATGGAAGTCCGGGTGCACTCGCGCGTCTTCGACCAGCAGCAGTTCATCATGGTTGATGGCGTGGGCGCAGAAAGCGACATCTCTCGGAGTTTCCGGCACCCCGAGTCCCTGCGCGGATTTGAACCACTGTTTGTCCCGGGAGATCAGGGTGACCAGCGAAATCGGTACGTCAAACAGTCTGCACGCCAGTCGGGTGATCCGGTCAAAGCGTTCCTCGGCGGGGGAGTGGACCATCGCCAGGGCGTCAACGGCGGCTGTGCGTTCAGCCTCATTGGCGGGGATGGCGGGTTTTTTCATGGAGAGACTGCCTTTGGGTTTTTGTCGGGTTACGCCTTTGGCTAACCCGACCTCTCATAACTCAGTCAAGTCCCTTTATTTAATCATTTTACCTGCCTGTTGGGCACACGAGTCTGCTGGCATTGCCTGAGTCGTTGAC
>NZ_NZQP01000042.1:0-44122 GCF_002695945.1 Marinimicrobium sp.
CCGCCAGGTCGGTTTCCGGGAGTAGGGCGATGAATTCCTCACCCCCGTAGCGGCCCAGCAAATCGGAGGGGCGCTGCAGACACCCTTTTATCGCTTGCGTGATCTGCTTGAGACAGCGGTCGCCCGCCGGGTGGCCGTAGTGATCGTTGTAGGGCTTGAAGTGGTCGACATCGATCATCAGTACGCTGGTGGGGGTCTGATGACGCACCGCGAGTCGCCAGTGTTGGTTGGCCTGATCGTTGAACGTCCGGCGGTTGAGAATCTGNGTAAGACTGTCGAGTTGGCTGAGGGCTTCCAACTCCGCATTCAACTGGTTGAGCTGGTCGCGCATCTCGGCAATCCGGGCCATGGCCCGGATCTTGGCCTTGATGATCACGGGGCTGACCGGTTTGATCAGATAGTCGTCGCCACCGGCCTCAATCCCTTCGCGATAGCTTTCGTCCTCGTTCTTCCCGGTCACGAAGATGATCGGCACCCAGTGTCCGCCGAGCCACTCCCGGATCAGGCGCGTGGTTTCAAAGCCGTTCAGGCCGGGCATCTCCACATCCATGATGATCAGATCGACCGGCGTGTCTTCCAGCAGCTGCAACGCCTCTTCTCCGCTGCGGGCAATGAGTGGCGTGTGGCCTGCCTCGCTGATGTACTGGGACATGGCGTGGCGCAAGGTGGCGCTGTCTTCGACCAGCAAAATCTTCATGAGCTGACGACTATCTCGCTTGTTATTGTTGAATGGACTTTTATGATCCTCTGTCCCGGGAATAAGTTTACGGGTTTACGGCTTCAGGGTCGATCGCCTTCGGTGGGAATTTCGATCTGGATCACGGCCCGGAACTGGCTTTTTCGCGGGGTTTTCGGTATGTTGTGCGACCATTTTCCCCGTAGCCGTTCCGGCCCTGATTTAACCTGACTCCTACAGACTGCCTGTGATGACCGAGTTCGACGATATTCGTCCCTATGATGATCATGAAGTTCGCCCCACCCTGGAGCGATTANTGACCAACCCTGAATTGGCAGACGCCGTAGCGCGTCTCAAGTTCCCTCGGGCGGCCGGTCCCCTGGGCTGGTTGTTGCGCCCGTTGGTGCAGAAAGCCATGCGCCGGCAGATGCGCGGTGTGGACACCATTCTGGGCTTTCAGGAGGTGGTCAAGGGCTACATGCAGCGGATGATTGCCGATACCACCACCGAGCTCACCACCTCGGGGCTGGACCGGCTGGACCCGAACGGCGCCTACCTGTTCGTCAGCAACCACCGGGATATCGCCATGGACCCGGCGTTTGTGAATTGGACCCTGTACCACGGCGGCTTCAATACCCTGCGCATCGCCATTGGTGACAACCTGCTCACCAAGGACTATGTGTCGGATCTGATGCGGCTTAACAAGAGCTTCATCGTGAATCGTTCGGCGCGCGCACCGCGGGAGAAGCTCAAGGCTGCAAAGAAACTGTCCGCCTACATTCATCACTCAATTGCCGAAGATCACGCCAATATCTGGATCGCCCAGCGCGAGGGGCGGGCCAAAGACGGCAAGGACAAGACCAACTCGGCGGTCGTGGGCATGTTCAGCCTCAGTCGACCCAAGAGCCAGCCCTTTGCCGAATACGTCCGCGAACTGAAGATCGTCCCGGTCTCCATTTCCTACGAGTGGGATCCCTGTGATGCCGCCAAGGCTCGTGAGCTGCATCAGCAGCGCACCAGTGGTGGCTACCAGAAGGCCGAGCACGAAGATGTGAAAAGCATCGCCATGGGCATCGCCGGCCAGAAAGGGCATGTGCATGTCGCTTTTGGGGACGTGCTCGACGGAGACTACGAGGATACCGACGCGGTGGTGGCGGAGATCGATCGGCAGATTCTGGACAACTACGTTCTCCATGCGACCAACTGTCTGGCCTGGGAGCGCCTGAATGGCGACTTGCCGGACATGGAGTACGGATATCCGCCCAAAACCTTCTCCCCGGAGGACTTGGGAGAAGTGCGTCAGCGGTTTGAGTTGCATCTGGCCAATATCCCGGCGGATCATCGCGCCTTGGTCTTGGACATGTACGCCAATCCGGTCGCGGCCAAGCTCGACCGGCGCTGAGTATGCTCACCGACGCGGTCAAACAACAGATTCAGACGGCCTACCGCCAGTTCCTCCAGAACCGGGAGCTGAACGCGCGCTACGGTCAGAAACTGATGATCGCCGAAATNGCNCGNACCCTCGGTGGTATTGAGCTGAATGANGAGGGCGANCGCGAANGCCGGGGGCATGTCTGTGTGATCGAGGCCGGCACCGGCACCGGNAAGACGGTGGGCTANCTGTTGCCGGCATTGATCATCGCCAANGCGCTGGGNAAAAANCTCGTGGTGTCTACCGCAACGGTGGCGCTACAGGANCAGGTGGTGAACAAAGACCTGCCGGAGCTCAAGCGTCACAGTGANCTGTCNTTCAGCTTCACCCTGGCCAAGGGGCGCGGGCGCTATGTGTGCCTGAGCAAGCTCGATAATCTCCTCAGCACCATCCACGAAGGCCTGGACCCGACCCGTCCGCTGTATGAAGACGAGCTGCCCGCCGTGGATGAGCGGGCNGTCAAAATCTATGACTCCATGGTCGATGCCCTGGCGCAAAACCGCTGGGACGGCGAGCGCGACAGCTGGCCCGACGGTATCGAGCAGGAGGATTGGCAGCGGGTGACCACCGACCACCGCCAGTGTACCGGCCGTCGCTGCTCGAACGTGTCGGTGTGCAGTTTTTTCCGGGCCCGGGAGGCGCTGCACACCGCCGACTGTATCGTCACCAATCACGATCTGGTACTGGCCGATCTGGCGCTCGGCGGCGGGGCCATTCTGCCCAGCCCCGAAGACAGCATTTACGTGTTTGACGAAGGCCACCAATTGCCCACCAAGGCGCTGAATCACTTTGCCCATCACAGCCGTGTGGTCAGCACCGTGCGCTGGCTGGATCAGTGCAACAAGGCGCTGGGNACCATGCTGGGCCACATCAGTGGCGCGGGCAATGTCGACCGCTTTGCCGAACANTTGCCGGCGGCCCTGATGGACTGCAAGCAGCGGCTNGAGCAACTGCANCCGGCCCTGGANGCGNTGGCGCAGGAAGTGGCCCTGGACGACCGNCAGAGTCACTATCGATTCCCCGGGGGGCAGTTGCCGGAGTCGCTGGTGTTGCCCTCGGTCGAGCTGCACCGGGGNTTTGACCGGCTGNCGGACCTGCTCGATAAAATNGTCGCGGANGTCAGTGAAGCCATGGANGATGCCCACTGCCCGGTGCCCAAAGTGGACCTCGAACAGCACTATCCGGCGCTNGGGGCCTGGCAGGCCCGGGCCGAGGCCAACCGGGAGCTCTGGTTCAGCTACGCCACTCCGGANGACAAAGACGAGGTGCCGCGGGCGCGCTGGTTGACCCCCGTGGANGCGGGAGCCGGCATTGATATTGAGGTCTGTTCCAGTCCCATTCTGGCCGCGGGTACNCTGGCGAAAAGCCTNTGGTACCGCTGCTGCGGCGCNGTGGTNACCTCGGCGACACTGGCGGCTCTGGGGCGNTTTGACCGGTTCCAGATGCGCGCCGGTACCCCCAAGGATAGCCANTACGCGCAGATGCCCAGCCCGTTNGATTTCTCCCAGGCGAGCCTGGAAGTGCCGGCCTGGGCGGTGGANGCGGGTGACGCCCTNCGGCACACCGAATCCCTGGTCACNGGGCTNCCCGATCTGCTNNACCCGGGTGAGGGCAGTCTGGTCCTGTTTTCCTCCCGTCGACAGATGCTCGATGTNTACGANCAGTTGCCTGATGAGTGGCGCGAGCGCATTCTGGTCCAGGGTGACAAGTCCAAGCAGGCCATGCTCGATACCCANCGGGAGCGGATNGACGCGNGGCAGGGCAGNGTNCTGTTTGGTCTGGCGAGCTTTGCCGAGGGNGTGGACCTGCCGGGCGANTACTGCCGGCACGTGGTGATTGCCAAGCTGCCCTTTTCCGTGCCGGATGATCCNATCGAAGCGGCGCTGGCCGAATGGGTGGAGGCCCGGGGCGGCAATGCCTTTATGGAGATCACCGTNCCGGACGCCTCGCTGCGCCTGATTCAGGCCTGTGGCCGTCTGCTGCGCAATGAGAGCGACAGCGGCANGATNACGCTGCTNGANCGNCGCGTGGTCACNAAGCGCTATGGCAANGCGCTGCTCAATTCATTACCGCCTTTCAAGCGAGTGATTGCATGACCGATATTCACAGAGAGTTGGCCGAAACCCTGTTTGAGCTTGAGCGCGAGTTGCGCGCGCTCGCCNTGTGGGATGAGNCGCCGCCAAACCCCGAAGCCCTGGCCAGCACCCAGCCGTTNGCGGTGGATACGCTGGAGCTGTACCAGTGGCTGCAGTTCGTGTTCATTCCCAGGCTGTATCGGCTGGTGGAGCACCGGATGGNGCTGCCGGAGAGCTGTTCGGTCTCGCCCATGGCGGANGAGTATTTCCGGCCTCGCCCGGAAAGCGGCGAGGCCGTGATTGCGGTGTTGGAGCGGATCGATATCCTGGTTACATCTGCTCCATAACCTCAATACCCAGCAGCTCCAGCCCCTGNGCCANCGTGCGTGACACCAGATCACACAGGCGCAGNCGGCTGGCGCGCAACTCGGCAGGAACCCCGTCTTTCAGCACCGGGCAGGCTTCGTAGAAGCGCATATACAGGCTGGCGAGGTCGTACAGGTAGGTGCACAGCAGGTGCGGCATGGCATCCCGGGCCACCTGATCCAGCGCCTCGCTGAACTGCAGCAGCTTGATGGCCAGCGCCCGCTCCTCGGNNTCCACCAGTTGAATCGCCTCGGACAGNCTGTCCGGNTGNACGCCGGCGCGCCGNAAAATNCTGCGCACTCGGGTATAGGCGTATTGCAGGTAAGGGGCGGTGTTGCCGTCAAAGCTGAGCATCGCATCCCAGTTGAAGACGTAATCGTTGGTGCGGGTTTTACTCAGGTCCGCGTACTTGACCGCACCNATNCCCACTTTGCGGCCGATCTCGGTCATGGCCTCCGGGCTCAATTCGGTGTTTTTCTCCCGAACCAGTGCGGCGGCCCGTTCGGCGGCCTCATCCAGCAGTTCGGCGAGTTTGACGGTGCCGCCGCTGCGGGTTTTGAACGGTTTACCGTCCGAGCCCATCATGGTGCCGAAGGCGTGATGNTCCAGGCTGACGTTCTCACCNACGAAGCCGGCTTTGCGGGCGACGGTGAACACCTGCTGCATATGCAGGGACTGGCGGGCATCGATAAAGTACATCAAGCGGTTGGCACCCAGTTCGCCCGCCCGAAAGCGCAGGGCCGCCAGATCGGTGGTGGCGTAGAGATAACCACCGCCCTGTTTTTGAATGATCACCGGTGAGGGGTTGCCGTCTTTGTCTGCCAGCTCCTCCAGGAACACCACTTTGGCGCCCTGATCCTCCACCGCAAGCCCCTTTTCCTCGAGCTCGGCCACCAGNGGGGCCAGATCGTCGTTGTAGAAACTCTCGCCGCGCACATCCTCNGGGCGGAGGGTGACNTTCAGCTTTTCGTAGATCTCCTGACTGTGATCCAGGGAGACCGAGCGGAACTGCTCCCANAGNGCCAGCACATCGNTATTCCCGGANTGCAGCTTGACCACATAGTCCCGGGCCTTGTCGGCNAACGCCGGNTCNTCGTCGAAGTGCCGNTTGGCCTGCTGGTAGAACACNTCCAGGTCGCTCAGGGCCATGGTGGCCTCGCGATTNTCCGCCAGTTGNTCTTCNAGCTCGGCGATCAACATGCCGAACTGGGTGCCCCAGTCGCCGACGTGGTTCTGGCGGATGACCTGGTGGCCCTGAAAGCTCAACAAGCGGGCCAGAGCGTCNCCNATGATGGTGGAGCGCAGGTGGCCCACGTGCATTTCCTTGGCCAGGTTCGGGGAGGAGTAGTCCACCACCGCCGTCTGTGGCTCGGCCACGGGGGCGATGCCCAGNCGGGTNTCATCGGCCGCCTTNCCCANCTGCTGGCTCAACCACTCCGGTGCCAGGTGAATATTGATGAACCCGGGNCCNGCAATNTCGACCTTCTCCGCAATACCGTCCAGCTCCAGGTGGCGCATGATCTCACCNGCGAGCTCCCGAGGGTTGGTCTTCATGGCCTTGGCNGCGCCCATCGCGCCATTGGCCTGNTAGTCACCAAAGCCGGGCTTTTTGCTCGGAGAGACCATCGGGGGGTGCTGGAAGGGGATATGAGCAGACAGCATGGCCTGCTGGACCTTGTGGTTCAGTAAATCGCGAATATTCATAGTCACTATGTGTGGTTTGGGCGAACGCGGGATTGTAACCGGCCAGCTCGGCGTGTGTCATCTATTGCTGCTACTATTCAGGCATAAATTGGCGGTCAGAGTGCAAACCGGAGGAAGAGACCCGATGACTGAGCGACTGAACGGTCAGAATGGCCAGGCACCGACGGTCCTGGTGGTGGGCGGAACCAGTGGGATCAATCGCGGCATCGCCGAGGGCTTTGCTCGCGATGGGGCTCGAGTCGCCGTGGTCAGCCGTTCCGAAGACAAGGTGCGCGCCACCCTGGANGCGCTGCGAGCNCTGGGCGCCGAGGCCGAGGGGTTCACGGCGGATGTCCGTGCCCCTGAAGCCCTGCAGCAGGGGGTGGCCGGGCTCTGCGACCGGTGGGGGCCTCTGGATGTGGTGGTCTCCGGTGCGGCGGGCAACTTCCCGGCGCTGGCCTCGGGTATGTCGGCCAATGCCTTTCGCTCGGTGGTGGAGATTGATCTTCTGGGCAGCTTTCATGTACTTCAGGCGGTCTACCCCCACCTGCGCCGTCCCTCATCGGTTATTCAGATCTCAGCCCCCCAGGCGGTTCTGCCCATGGTGGGGCAGTCCCACGTCTGTGCGGCCAAAGCGGGGGTGGATATGTTGACCCGAACCCTGGCCCAGGAGTGGGGGGCGGAAGGAATCCGAGTAAATTCGGTGCTCCCCGGCCCGATCGAGCACACTGAGGGCATGAAACGTCTCGCCCCCTCACCCGAACTACAGGAACAGGTTGCCGCATCGGTACCACTGAAACGGCTCGGACAGGCGGAGGACATTTATCGGGCCTGCCGGTTTTTGGCCTCCGCGGATGCCGACTTCATTACCGGCGCGGTGTTGCCGGTCGATGGCGGTTGGTCGCTGTCGGGCGCCTCGCGGGTGGGCGATGCCCTGGCGGAAGCGCTCAAGCGCTGACCCACAACCCGCTCTTCGGAGTGTCATGTTCGAGCGGGAGTGTCAACGCCTGCCCAGCGGGCCGGTGGTTGTTGGCACGGGCTCCCGAGGCGTCTCACAATCTCCTGAAACCCCTTGTCTTCTCAGCGCATCGCGCGCTGCCTGTTTTGACACGCCCCACCTTTTCTGACCATCGTTAAACTGGGACGAACACTCGCGACCATTCTGCCAGAGTACCTCCTCAGGCGGCCAGGGCCACGCCCTGAAGCTTCAACCAAGGGATGACGTTGCCGCCGGACAATAAACCGAATAATGACAGCAATGAGTGAGGTCACCGCTATGAATAGGCGCCTTTTGGGATTCGGCATTCTGTTTTTTGCCACATCAGTTACCGCGCAGAACTATCCACCACCGAGCACCACGCCCACCGAAAGTGCGGTCAGTGTCGGGGCAGGCAGCTATCTCAGCGAATGGGATAGTCGAGTCGATGCCGCGATCCCGGACAACCGGGATGTGCAGCAGACGCAGCACATTACCTCCAACCTTGAGGGGCAACCGATCCCGACCAACGACTGGTGGAGCTCTCTGGTGTGGGCGGGGGTGAACGAGCCCTGGTTGGATTGGGGGACGCGTGGTAGCCACAACGTCAGTTATGCCCATCCGTTCGCACTGAAAGCGCAACGCAATGGGATGCGGCTTTATTCTCCAAACAAGAGTGATTACTGGACGGCGGATTATGCCTTCGTCGGAGCCATGCCAGACCCGGTGGAAGAGTGGGTGGACGGTACGCCCACCCCGCTGTTTGATACGGTCTACTTCAAAGACCTGGATTTCGTTCTGGGCAACAGTGCCGCCGATGACAACCTGAACGCGAAGGTTCACGATTTCAGCGATTGGTTTGTGACGACCCGAATGGAGGCACCGGGCGCGTCCATGGACCTGACTTTCGGGCATGGGTCACCCTATGTGTTTGCCCACTACGAAACCGGGAATCCGACGCTGGAGTTTTCCACCGACAGTACCGCCCCCGATGCGGCCGTCGCGCAGGTCTGGGCGGGCTCGGAGAACACACCGGTGTTGGGGTTCACCGTGGAGGGGCGTCACTACGCGGCTTTTGCGCCGGAAGGGACCTCTTGGGAAGGGTTGGGCACGGCCACCATTACCGCCAACTTACCCCAGACAGATCGTTACTTCAGTGTCGCGGCCTTGCCGGATCCAGACGCCCTGGCACTGTTTGAGCGGTACGCCTACAACCACGTGACGCACTCGGAGGTCAGTTGGGACTACCGTCAGAATGAGAGCGCCGTGGTCACCACCTATCAGGTCGAAACGGAAAACCATGTCGAAAGCGAGGCGCCTGGCACGTTGTTCGGATTGTATCCGCACCAGTGGCGCAAATTGGCCGACGGTGTGACCTTTACCGGGGATGCCTATTACACGCCGCGCGGTGATATGAAGCTGGCCGAGGGCAATGGTTTTACCACCCGGGCGAGGTTCCAGGGGGTTATTCCGGAGCTGCCAAGGCTCGAGAGCGAGGCTGATCTGGAACGGCTGTCGGGGCTGGTTGAATCCGTGCGTCGAGAGACGTTCACCCACCGCGATACCTATTACACCGGGAAGCGGCTCGGCAAGCTGGCTACCCTGGTGCCGCTGGCTCGACAGTCCGGTAACACCGACGCCGGGGAGCAGTTTCTCGATGAGCTCAAGTGGCGTCTGGAAGGCTGGCTGAAGGCGGATGTGATTGATGATCTGGAACCCTCGCCGTTTGCCAAAAACCTGTTTTACTACAATGACCACTGGGGAACGATGTTGGGTATCGATGCCAGCTTTGGAAGCATCGACCAGCTTAACGACCATCATTTTCATTACGGCTATTTTGTGCGAGCGGCGGCCGAGATTGCCCGCGTTGAACCCGAGTGGGCTTCGCCGGCGCAGTTTGGTGGCATGGTTGAATTGCTGATTCGGGATTACGCCAATTGGGAACGACCGGGACAATCCTCGACGCCGGAGGGGGCGATGTTTCCCTTTCTCCGCAACTTCGATATCTATGCGGGCCACTCCTGGGCGTCCGGGCACTCGCGCTTCGGTGCGGGGAATAACAACGAGTCCTCCTCCGAGGCGATGAACGCCTGGACGGCCATGATTCTCTGGGGTGAGTTGACCGGCAACACCGCCATGCGGGATGCGGGCATTTATCTGTACACCACGGAAAAAACCGCCATTCAGGAATACTGGAACGACGTGTATGAAGAAAACCTGCACGAGGATTTTACCAAGCCCATGGCGTCACTCATCTGGGGCGGTAAAACCGATTATGCCACCTGGTTCAGTGCCCGCCCCGAGGCCATGCACGGCATCATCTTGCTGCCGATTCAGTCCGGCTCGCTCTATCTTGGGGAATACCCCGACAACGTAAAGGCGAATTACGAGTTCCTGGAAAACAGTGTGGACCAGTTTGTCCAGTGGGATGCCATTTTCTATGCCTTTCAGGCCGCTTACGACCCCGATGGGGCGCTGGCCAACTTCAACGCAAACGAGGGCCTTATGGCGTCATCGGTCAGTGGCCCCGCGGCGCGCACCGAAGTGGGCAACTCCCTGGCCAACACCTTTTCCTGGATCAAAACGTTTGACCAGTATGGCCGTATCGACCGGGGCGTGTATTCAACCAACCATCCCACCGTCGCGGTGTTCAATGATGGCGATCTCAGAACCTATGTGGTCTATAACGCGGATCTGAGCAATGCCAAGGACGTTATGTTTAATGACGGTGTTGTGGTGCCGGTAGGGCCTGGTGAATTGGTTGTGCAGCAGGCCGTGATACCGGACTCCAATGTGCCAGAGGCGCCCGAACTCAACCGTGTTGCCGCTGAGAACTCGGCGTTGCGGGTGAATTTTTCACCGGTCGATGGCGCGACTGAATATCAGGTGGCTTACGGTGAAGTGGGGCAGCCGCACACGGCGATCATGGCGGCGGGCGATGCGACCGATTACGCCTTGACCAACCTGCAAAACGGAACCGAATACTACATTCAGATCAGAGCGACCAATCACTTTGGTGACGGTGCCTGGTCCGAAGCGCAGTATGCCACTCCGGGCTCCGGGGGTTCTGGTAGCAGCCAGTCGTCTTCCAGTTCTGACAGCTCATCCAGTGATTCCAGTTCGTCTAGTAGCCACTCTCAGAGCAGCTCCTCGTCCAGTCACTCCCAAAGCTCGTCGAGCAGCACGTCGTCCTCGGCCAGGTCCTCCGACGCCAGTAGCTCGACGCCACCAATGCCCGAGACTGGCGAGATCCAGATTACCTCCCTGAGCGACGGAGCGGTGCGGTTCAGCCTGCGCCTGGATGAAGAGAAAAATCAGGTTCATCTGTTTACCCGCCGTAACGGTCTTCAGGATTATGTGGTGATCGATCTGCACGCCCAGGCTGGCGGCGTAGCGGATAACGGTGATGGCACTTTCACTTATTCAGCGATTCGCGACGGCGCCTATTCGATCGGTGATCAGGTGGAGGCCCGGTTCTACACCTATACGCCCGACAGTGGCCAGGTGTTTTATCCCGGGCCGACGGACAATGTCTGGGCGTTGGCCAGCTACGAGCCGGGCGCTGCTTCATCCAGCAGCTCGTCAAGCAGTGCGTCGGATGTCTCATCATCGAGCAGCCCCTCATCGTCCTCCAGCTCGTCGTCGGTGGCCTACTCGGACGAAGCGGTCCTGCCCAACGGGGCGCCTGTCGAGTACACCACAAGCGCCCGGTATGAAGGCGGCGATGTGATCATTACCTTCACGACCGAGGAAGCGTTGAATTGGGCCTGGTGCTTTACGCCGGGCTGGAATGAGATGACCGCTGTGGACGATGGCCATTACGAGGTCCGGATCCCCGATCAAACCCCCGGAACGACGCTGACCTACTACTTTACCGTCAGCACTGCGACTCGCGGCGAGGGCAATAACAACAATGAGCCCCACCGCTTTGTGATTGAGTGATGGGGCGGGCGGGACTGCGTCCGGTCCTGGTCAGGGAGGGTGTTTGACGGTCCCGCCGGCGGTGCGCTACTGTCTTGACAGGTGGTGGCCACCGCCCACGCATTTCTGACCTTTAAGGAGGCGCTATGAGCACGTTAGCCAACCAGACCTGTGAGGCCTGCCGGGCCGATGCCCCCCGGTTATCCGACGCGCAGATTGCGGAGTTACAACCTGAGGCGCCAGAGTGGGAGTCGCTTGAAGTGGATGGCGAAAAACGCCTCAGGCGAGTGTTCAAGTTCAAGGACTTTGCCGAGGCCCTGGCGTTTACCCAGCGCGTCGGTGACCTGGCGGAAGAGGCCGATCACCACCCGGCGCTGTTGACCGAGTGGGGTAAGGTGACCGTTGACTGGTGGACCCACAAGATCGGTGGTCTGCACCACAATGACTTCATCATGGCGGCCAAGACAGACCGGGTCTATTCCTCCTAGACGGTCCTCTTAGCGGGTCCTCCTGGCGGGGCATTGCCTCACTCCCGGAGGGCCGATGATCTGAAATACCCTTCGCGCTGACTCCCTCAGTCCTGCCTTGCACCCTGGTGGTGCACGGCACGGCCTTCATGTTGTAATATGTGCCAGGTTGCCGGTCCCTGAGGCCGGTCTGTTTCATCATGGAGACCTTTGGAGGTCGGCTATGTGGCGAGTTATGGTTCCTGTAATCGGAGTCCTGGCTCTGTGGGCGGGCCTGGTGGCACCGTTGCAGGCTCGGGAGGTGCTGCATATGGTTTCCCGGGGCGATCACAACGCCCATTATACCGAAACCATGATCCGCCTGGCCCTGGACAAAGCCGGCTATGCCTATACCCTGGAAATCCACCCTGGCAACCTGACCGCCGCCCGGCAACAGCGGGATACCCGGGAAGGGCGCATCGACATCATGTGGTCGGCGACCTCCCGTGAGCTGGAAGAAACCTTGCTGCCGGTGCGTATTCCACTTTACAAGGGACTGATCGGGCACCGGATATTCATCACTCACCCTGAGCATATCGAACAGCTGAAAGCGGTGGAAAGCCTCGAGCAGTTGCGAGCCTTCAGTTACGGGCAGGGAGTGGGCTGGCCGGATTCCCGGATTCTGAAAGACAATGGGTTCGATGTGCGCGAGGAAAGCTTTGATCGGCTGATAAAAATGGTGCACGCCAAACGCTTTCAGCTATTCCCTCGTGGAGTGCACGAGCCGTGGAGTGAGGTGAGCAACCGGCCGGAACTCGAGCTGAGCATCGACGCGCACATTATGCTGGTCTACCCCATGCCGTTTTACCTGTTTGTTACCCCCGAGCACCCCGAGTTGGCCCAGGCACTTGAACGGGGTTTGATGCGCGCCGTTGAAGATGGCAGTTTTGATCAACTGTTTCGAAGCAGTCCCATGGTGCAGTCGGTTATCAATCGGGCGGGGATTGCCCAGCGTAAGGTTTTCTACCTGGAGAACCGCGCGTTGACTGAGCAGACGCCGCTGAGTGACCCACGCCTGTGGTTGTCTCTGGAAGAGCTGGTGCCGTCGTCCTGATCGACGCTGCGGGCCGATACGGAAAACGCCGCGCAAGCGCGGCGTCCAGTGGTCGGCTTGAGACGCAGGGCCCGGTCAGTCGGTCGTCTCAGCGTTGAGCAGCCGGTCGGCGGCCAGCGCGAGGAACATGAAGTTGCTGGCTCCGCCACCCAGTACATACTCCGATTGTTGCCAAAGGTAGGGAAACTCCTTCAACTCGGGAAAGTCCGGCTGGATCAGGGCCGTCCCCACAATCACACCGCCAGGAATATAGCTGTAATCCATGCGGTTCAGACCGTAGGCGGCGCGCTTGGACTTGGCGCCCACCCCGGTGGCGTAGGACTGGGCATTGGCCCCGGGGTTGGTGCCCAGCACGTAGTGCAGAATGTTCAGCAGATACTCCTTACCGAACGCCTCGGGGAAAGCCTTGTGTAAAAAGTACTGGGCAACGCCTTCGTGCTGCAATGTCCAGCCCCGGCCCCACAGCTGCATTTCAAAATCCAGTCCGTAGGGCGTGGCGTTCATTTTCTGTTGCAGCTCCCGATCGTACTCGGCGGCGGCGTTGCGCATGGCGTCGGTCAGGGCCGGGTCGTCCAGCTCGTGAACCACCCGGGCCACGGCCCAGCCGATCTGGCGGAACTGATCCAGAATATGATCGCGCTGATTCAGCAGGAACGAGCGGTACTCGGCTTTCCCCGTGGTGCGGAACAACTCGACGGCGGCTCGGATCTGCTCGTTGCGCTCAGTGGTGCTCTCCACGGCCCGCTCAACCCGCCACAAAGCTTCGGCCGCCGCCAGAGTACGCTCGGCCAGGTCATCGTCATAGCCGCGCATGGGGCCGACACTGGCGGCAATGTTGGCGATGGCATCGAACTCCCGGGCGGGGTTTTCCTCGGTGAAGACCCACCGATCATCGGGTAGCCCCGAATGGGTAGCGGTGCGCTCCTGCCGGCCCAGCGTCTTGTCGTAGATCAGGTTGTCGGTCTGACCGGAGAAGTCGCCGCCCATGACGTATTGAGTAAGGGTGGGCACGATAATGCCCCGGTACAGCCGTCCGAGTACTTCGTAACCGCCCACGACGGTCAGCAGGCCGTGCTCAATCTGTTGCAGGATGTCGGGCCGTCCGTCGGGCTCGCGTAGTTCGGTCAGGCGCAGTTCCTGATCAATCAGTGTGTTGTCGTGCTGAATACCAAACTCGTCGTAGGCGGCACTGAGAATAAAGACCTCGCCGGATTGGGACTCGATGCGGAAATCTTCATCCCCCGCGTCATACCAGCCGCCGCGGGTCAGCCCCGGGACATGCTCGCCGGGGGCAAAGTCCGTCAGCGTGCTGCTGCCCTGGACATAGCCGTCAAAGTGGTTGATGTCCGTTGGCGCCATCAGGGCATCGTCCCGGTGGCTGTCGTCATGCCAGAGCTTGTACTTTTCCTTGACCCGCATATGGCCCATCTGCACCGGCAGGAAGTACTCCAGGGTGGGCTGCCAGACGTTCTGGTCATAGACATTGCGGGCGATGCGGAACGGGTGGCTGCGGGTGTCGCCGAGCGCCAACTGATACAGCCCCTCCTCCTGCACCGAGGAAAAGTCGAACTGGTAGTAGCGGTAGCGCAGGAAGTCGCCCCACAGGGTGGGGGCCTGAGAGAAGACCTCCTGAGCGCCACTGGCGTCCAGCTTCAGCAACCGCAAGGGGTCACCCGGTGGCGCGTCCGGATCGGTTTCAATCACCGCCACTTTATTCTGCTCGGGGTGATAACCCACCATGGAGTGCTGGATAACCGGCTCGCGGGGCCAGCCATCCACCACGTTGGGGGGGATTCGCCAGGATACGGCATTGGTGGTGGCGCCCGCCTCGATCGGGCTGCGCAGCGTGAACCAGCCGTTCTGGTGCTGGACCCGGCCATCGAGCAGTTGCAGTTCCCCCTTGAGGCTCTCAATCTGCAGGCGCATCGGGTCGGACTCCGGCGCTACGGTCAGCCTTTGGCCGCTCGCCAGAGGGGCAGGCTGGGCGCGGTGGTGCGCCAGCGGGACCAGGCCGGCCCGCTCACCGTCGGAGACAATTTTCGGTGTGGGCGTCGAGTCGGCCGGCGCGGTCACCCCGTAGGGTTGGCGCGGGAAAATACCCGTGGCGTCGTCCATGATCCAGCTCTTGCCAAACAGGTCGGCGGGGTAGAGTTCCAACTGAAAGCCCACCTTTCCGGCCCACTCCTCGGGAAGCGGCGACTTGAGATCAACCTGAACCAGAAGGTCGTCCCCTTCGGCTCGAACCCGCAGGTCGTACTCCAGGGTCAGGTCCGGGTAGTCGAGCGGATTGAACCCGGTGCGGTGCTGGCGTTCGTCGGGGTACTTCAGTGTCGCCACGATTTCGCCATTTTCCCGGTCCACCGTGCGACTCAGCAGGCGGGGCACCGGAGACCATTGCCCCGGGGTCAACTCCAGGCGCAGGTCGCCATTGGACGCCAGGCGGTTGTCGTGACTGACCAGAATCAGTCCACTTTGTCGGCTCTCGGGCGAGGTGTCCTGGAACACCATAAGGCCGACGCCCTGTTGCTCGAAGTAACCCTGGTCGTTGAGGGCGAAGCCGCTCTGGGACGGTGCCGGGGTGTCTGAGGAATTGCCGCAGCCGCTGAGCGCTGTGCTCAGGGCCAGACCGAATAGAATCTGCCGGGTATGCATGGGACTGGGTCTCCGGTTATTGGAATTATGAATACTTGGGCGTAGTGTAGTTGTCAGTGCGAACATAAGTCAGCTTTGGCGCGCAAGTCAACTTAGGCCTCTCTGTGGCTGGCTCTCAGAGCACTTGTCGCTTGCTAAGTTGGCGTATTTCGCTAATATCCCCGTCACTACCAGCGATGTATCCAGGGGGTTGAGTGAAGTCAGACGTTTCGGCAGAAGAAGTATTCCGGCAGTTGGCTGACAGTCTGGCACTCAACGACTCGCCCGATTTTTTTCTGAATCTTTGTCAGCGTCTGACCGAGCTTCTGGGTGTCGATCACGCTCTGATTGCCGAAGTGTTTCCCGAGCTGGCTCAGGCGCGCACCCTGGCCGTATGGTCCCGGGGGCAGCCCGTCGACAATTTTTCCTACCCTCTGGCGGGCAGCCCCTGTGAGACCGTGGTGGGCTCCAGCGCCTGCCTCTACCCCGCGAGCGTAGGCTCCCACTTTCCCGATGATGAAATGCTGCAGACAATGCGGGTGGAGGGCTATTTCGGGTTTCCCATGACCTCCCAGGACGGATCGGCGATGGGGCTGATCGCGCTGCTGAGTGATGCGCCCATGGTGTTGCCCGGTGTGGCCGAGGAAGTGCTGCGTATCGCCGCCGCTCAGGCTGGCGCTGAGCTGGGACGACGCCGCGCCGAGGAGTCGCTGCTGGAGAGCGAACGGCGGCTACACACCTTGATGAATCATCTACCCGGGATGGCCTACCGTTGCCGTAACGACGCCGATTGGACCATGGAGTTTGTCAGCCAGGGCGCGCGTGTACTGACCGGCTATCCACCCGAAGCGTTGATTGAGAGCCAGCAGATCGCTTTTGTGCAACTCATTCATCAGGCCGATCGGGTCAGGGTTAATGAAGAAGTTCAGGCCTGCGTTACCGCAGGCAGGCCGTACCGGGTGGTCTACCGGCTGATCAATGCGCACGGCGAGGTACGCTGGGTGTGGGAGCAGGGGCAGGGGGTGTTCAGCCCCGACCGAAGCGAGGTGTTGCTGGAGGGGTTTATCTCCGATATCACCGAGCAGCATGAATCCGAACGGGTTCAGGAGGCGGTTGTGCAGACGGCGACGGCGATTACCAGTCGTCTCGGCGCGGACTTCTTTCAGCAACTGGTGCTTCACCTGACTCGCGCGCTGGACGCCGACGTGGGGTTTGTCGCTACCCTTCAGGGTGACGATGAGATGGAGACTCTGGCGCGGGTGGTAGCCGGTCAGCCGGTGGAAAATGTTCACTATCGGCTGGAAGGTTCTCATTGTGCGGAAGTGCTGTCCAAAGGCGAGAGTGTCGGCGCGTTCGATCCGCCAATCCGTATTCCCCATCCGAGAGGAGGGCAGCCTGTATTGGCCCGCAGCTATGTAGGGCGGCGCCTGGACAGCGCCAACGGTGAGCCGATTGGCTCCCTGATGGTGATTTATAGTCACTCCACCCCGGATCTGAACCTGGCGACGTCCGTGCTCCGAATTCTGGCGGTGGGGGCGGCCGGGGAGTTGGAACGCCAGACCAATGACCGGCGTATTTATCAGTTGGCTTATGTCGACGGTACCACCGCACTACCCAATCGAATTCACTTCATGGAGCGCCTCGGTAGCGCCCTGCAGCACGCCGAACAATCCGGAGAATCCCTAAGCCTGGTTTTCCTCGACCTGAAACGTTTCAAGGAAATCAATGATGTCCTGGGCCACGATACCGGCGATCAACTGCTGGCCGCGGTAGCCCGTCGGTTGGAACAGGCATGCCGGGTCGATGAGTTTCTGGCGCGCCTGTCCGGTGATGAGTTTGCCCTGCTGGTACCCAATTTGGGCGCCGACGGCTTGCCCGCGGTAATAGAGCGCTGCCACCAGTGCCTGGCCCGCCCGGTCTACGCGGCAGGGCGGGAGTTCTCGCTCGATGTGAATATCGGGGCCGCCTGCTACCCGGTGGATGCAATGACCGCGGCCGATCTGTTCCAATGTGCCAGTGTAGCCATGCATGAGGCCAAGCGCAGTGGTGGCGATGCCTGCATCTTCGATGTGTCGATCGCCGAGGCGCTCAATCGCCGTAGAGCGCTGGCGGAGCGTTTCGCCCGGGCCCTGGTGGAGAACCGGTTGACCCTGCATTATCAGCCCCAGGTCGACCTGGTGACCGGTGCTCTGGTGGGTGCGGAAGTGCTCTGTCGCTGGAAGGATGAGCACTGGGGGTGGGTGAACCCATCGGAGTTCATTCCGCTAGCAGAGGAGCGCGGCCTGATTCAGGAGCTCGGGCATTGGGTGCTCAGTTCGGCGAGTCGCCAGTGGGCCGCCTGGCATTCTCAGGGCTTGCGCTTTCCGGGGCGGTTGTCGGTGAATATCTCGGCGCTTCAGTTTACTGACCTGTCTCTGGCTGAAGAGATCAAAGCGATGGCGGCGCCGGTCCCCCCTGAGGCGATCGGTCTGGAGTTGACCGAAAGCGGGTTTATGCGTGATCCCGAGCTCGCGGTTGAAATCACCGAGCGTTTGCGCCAGGCGGGCTTTGCCTTGTCGATTGATGATTTCGGCACCGGCTACTCGTCGTTGAGTTACTTGCGCCGATTTGCGGCGGATACCCTCAAGATCGACATGTCGTTCGTGTGCGATATGCTCGAGAATCAGAGTGATTACACCATCGTGACCACGATCGTGGCCATGGCGCACAGCCTGGGCATGATGACGGTGGCGGAAGGGGTGGAAACCCGGGCCCAGGCGGACGCCTTGACCCGGCTAGGGTGTGATCGGGCTCAGGGTTTCCTTTACGACCGCCCCTTGGACAGTCAGCGATTCGCCGCGCGCTGGCTGACTCCCGAGTAGGGCACCGGTCAAATCATCCGATAGCGTTCGTCAACCTGTTCGATGCCGGTGATCGGCTTCATCAGGTTGCGCAGAATGCCGTCCTCAATACTGTAAATCCAGCCGTGAACGGTCAGCTCCTGACCGCGTTTCCAGGCGTTCTGTACGATGTTGGTGTGGGTGACGTTGGCCACCTGCTCCATGACATTCAGCTCGCACATCCGGTCCAGGCGCTGGGTGTCGTCGGCGATCTCATCCATCGCGTCCTGATGTTTCAGATACACCTCCCGGATATTGCGCACCCAGTAATCCAGCAACCCGTACTGCTGGTTGGCCAGTGCCGCTTTGACTCCACCGCAGCCGTAATGGCCAGTGACCATAATGTGTTTGACTTTAAGGTATTCGACGGCGAACTGCATGACCGAAAGACAGTTCAGGTCGGTCTGAATGACCAGGTTGGCGACGTTGCGGTGGACAAACAGCTCCCCGGGCATCAAACCGACGATTTCGTTGGCCGGCACCCGGCTGTCCGCGCAGCCGATCCAGAGATATTCCGGTGCCTGTTGCTTGGACAGGGTGGCAAAAAACTGCGGGTCTTCCGCCTTGATCTGGTCTGCCCAGGCACGGTTGTTCTGGAAAAGTTCTTCGAGTTCGGGCATGCAGCCTCCTTTACCGTCGTTCGGCGGATTATAGCAGCCGGTAGGCCTGAACGGAGCCGGGTGGTAAAGTGTCGACACATTCTGGTGTGAGGAGCGCGGCGGTGAGTGAGTCCAAAACCCTGTATTGGCACGATTATGAAACCTGGGGTGAGGTTCCCGCCCAAGATCGTCCCAGCCAGTTTGCCGGCGTTCGCACCGATGAAAACCTGAACATCATCGGCGACCCCCTGATGCTCTACTGCCGACCAGTGGTCGACTGTCTACCCAAACCGGAAGCCTGCCTGGTCACCGGCATTACACCGCAAATGGCGCTGGAGAAAGGCGTCGCCGAACCGGAGTTTATTGCCACCATCATGGCGGAGCTGGGCCAGCCTGGCACCTGTGGCGTGGGGTATAATTCGATCCGTTTTGATGATGAGGTAACCCGCTATACCCTGTACCGCAATTTCTACGACCCTTATGAGCGCGAGTGGCGCAATGGTAATTCGCGCTGGGACCTGATTGATGTAGTGCGCATGACCCGGGCACTGCGGCCCGAGGGTATCCAGTGGCCGGATTACGACAACGGTAAACCCTGCTTCAAACTGGAGAAGTTGACCGAGGCCAACGGCCTGGATCACGCCGCCGCGCACGATGCACTCTCAGATGTGTACGCCACCATCGCCATGGCCCGCCTGGTTCGGGATCGGCAGCCAAAATTGTATGAGCACGCCTATCGCCTGCGGGACAAACGGTTTGCCGCCGGGTTTATTGATATTGATGGTCATCGCCCGCTGTTGCACATTTCCGGCATGTACCCGGCCGAACGCGGTAACGCGGCGCTGGTACTACCGTTGGCGCTGCATCCGGCGAACAAGAACAGCGTGCTCGTGTTCGATCTGTCGGAATCGCCCGAGGATCTGCTGTCGGCCTCGGAGGACTCCCTACGTGAGCGCCTGTTTACCCGCTCAGAGGACCTGCCGGAAGGCACGCGGCGGCCAGCGCTCAAAGAAGTGCACCTGAACAAGACGCCGATGATCGCCCCGGCCAACACCCTGGATGAGCGCACCGCTCGGCGCCTGGGTATCGACAAGGCCCAGGCGGAAGTTCATTGGCGGCAACTGGCCGACCTGACCCTCAGTGAGCAGCAACGGCTTCGGGCCAAGTTGCAGAGCATCTATCGGGCGCCGGGCTTCGAGCCGCGCACCGATCCCGATCAGCAGCTATACGACGGCTTTTTTGATGACCATGACAAGAAGCTGATGACCGAGCTGCGCCGTGCTCAGCCCGAGGCGCTCGCGGCCAATGTGTTTGATTTTCATGACCAGCGCCTGCCGGAGCTGCTGTTCCGCTACCGGGGGCGGCATTTTCCGGACAGCCTCTCCGACGAAGAGCGTCGACAGTGGCGCGACTTCTGCTATCGGCGGCTGACCGATCCGGCCGCGGGTGCCGGGCTGACCTGGGACCAGTTACTGGCGAGACTTGGGGCGCTGCGCGCCGAAGGCGTGAGTGCAGAGCAGGAGCGGGTCCTGGTCGCGCTGGAGCATTACGCGCGCGGACAGCTCGACGCGATGGGCTCTTAGTCAATCTCCTTGAGCCACTCAAGGTGCACCCCGACGCTGTCTTTGTCGCTGGACACCCAGACATCCTGTTCACTGATGTTGAACTGCAGAACCATGCCGCGCTCCACCATGCCAGCGAGCTGCTGCAGCGCCTCATCTGGCAGGGCCCTGACACTGAGGTTGCGATAGCGTGCCAGGGCCCGCTCCTGTTGCTGCCACCAGACCCGGACGCTGTTCTCGCCGTAGGCGAACACCTGCACCTGTCTGGCGCGATTGCAGGCTTTACGAAGCCACTTCTCATCCGGAGTGCCAAAGGCCACCCACAGTTCGATGTCGCCCACCAGGTTCCGGCGGGACAGCTCCGGCTCTTCGTCCTCTGAGCTCAGACTGCTCGAAAAGGTCAGGTCATCGGAGGCATTGAGGGCAAAGGCCAGCAGCCGCACCATCAGGCGCTGGTCGTTTTCCGACGGGTGCCGGGCCAGGGTCAGGGCATGACTCTGGTAGTAGTGCCGGTTCATGTCGGCTATCTCAAGGCGTGCCTTGATCACGGTTGCATTGGTGGCCATGGGTCTCTCGCTGTCCGGACGCGGGGTTGGGAGAAGTGTACACGCTTCCCCGGTCAAATGCGGCGAATTCGCCCCCAGGGCTATGGGATTTCAAGGCAATCGCGGGTACAATGTGCGCCGCTTTGAGGCCGTCCCCAGGGCGTGAAACCTCCATGAAGTACTGATTCTCAGCGGGAGCACTCTATGTCATCCATCAAGAAAGTGGTTTTGGCCTACTCCGGTGGCCTGGACACCTCGGTCATCGTCAAGTGGCTGCAGGAAACCTACAACTGTGAAGTGGTGACCTTCACCGCCGATATCGGCCAGGGTGAAGAAGTGGAGCCCGCGCGGGCCAAGGCCCAGGCGCTGGGTGTGAAGGAAATCTACATCGACGATCTGCGCGAGGAATACGTGCGCGACTTCGTCTTCCCGATGTTCCGCGCCAACGCCATTTACGAGGGCGAGTACCTGCTGGGTACCTCCATTGCCCGGCCGCTGATCTCCAAGCGCCTGATCGAAATCGCCAATGAGACCGGTGCCGATGCCATCTCCCACGGCGCCACCGGTAAGGGCAACGACCAGGTGCGCTTCGAGCTGGGCGCCTACGCCCTCAAGCCCGGCGTCAAGGTCATTGCGCCTTGGCGCGAGTGGGACCTGAACTCCCGCGACAAGCTGATGGCGTACTGCGAAGAGCACAACATCCCCGTGGATTTCTCCAAGGGCAAGAAAAAGTCGCCCTATTCCATGGACGCCAACCTGCTGCACATCTCCTATGAGGGCGGCGTATTGGAAGACCCCTGGACCGAAGCCGAGGAAGATATGTGGCGCTGGAGCGTCTCTCCGGAAGCGGCCCCGGATCAGCCCACCTATATTGATCTGACTTACGAAAAAGGCGATATTGTGGCCATTGACGGAGAGCGCCTGTCGCCCGCCACCGTGCTGGAGCGCCTGAACAAGGTGGCCGGTGACAACGGCATCGGTCGTCTGGATATCGTAGAGAACCGCTACGTGGGCATGAAGTCCCGCGGCTGCTACGAAACCCCCGGCGGTACCGTGATGATGAAGGCGCATCGGGCGATCGAGTCCATCACCCTGGACCGCGAAGTGGCCCACCTGAAGGACGAGCTGATGCCCAAGTACGCCGAGCTGATCTATAACGGCTACTGGTGGAGCCCGGAGCGTCAGATGCTGCAGACTGCCATCGATCAGACGCAGGAGCACGTTAACGGTGACGTGCGTCTGAAATTGTACAAAGGGGGCGTACACGTTGTGGGCCGTCGTTCGGCGGAAAGCCTGTTCGACGAGAAAGTCGCCACGTTTGAGGACGATGCCGGCGCCTACGACCAGAAAGATGCGGAAGGCTTCATCAAACTGAATGCTCTGCGCATGCGTATTGCCGCCAATAAAGGCCGCAAACTGCGTTAATACCCGGGGCGAGCGCCCCGGCTTCGCCCCGCTCCGCGGGGCAACCCACCACTAATAACAATTCCACAACGACTGACGAACCGCGTTTTTTTGACTAAGGTCAAGAAGGCTGGCTGCGCTTTGCGCGACAATGCCCGCGCCAGACGCCTGCCCGAGTTGTCGGCTCGGTGCTCGTGTGCGTATACGCTGGGTGGAATAACAATTTGATCTG
This sequence comes from Marinimicrobium sp., assembly GCF_002695945.1. Lineage (NCBI taxonomy): Bacteria > Pseudomonadati > Pseudomonadota > Gammaproteobacteria > Cellvibrionales > Cellvibrionaceae > Marinimicrobium > Marinimicrobium sp. The sequence goes on from NZ_NZQP01000042.1 coordinate 22,542, forward strand.
CAATAATGGGAAAGACCTATGAGTAGTAATCTGACAGCGGCCGGGGATCATCCGGTGTACGACTATAAGGTCGTGCGTCAGTTCTCCATCATGACGATTGTCTGGGGCATTGTCGGTATGGGGGTTGGCGTGTTGATCGCGGCGCAATTGGTGTGGCCGGCACTGAATGATCTGGTGCAGCCGTTCACCCACTTCGGCCGGCTGCGGCCCCTGCACACCAACGCGGTGATTTTCGCGTTTGGCGGCTGTGCCTTGATGGCCACCTCCTACTACGTGGTTCAGCGGACCTGTCAGGCGCCGCTGTTTGGCGGTTGGCTGGTGCCGTTCACCTTCTGGGGGTGGCAAGCGGTCATCGTTCTGGCCGCCATCACTCTGCCCATGGGACTGACCAGTTCCAAGGAGTATGCCGAGCTGGAGTGGCCGATTGATATCCTGATCGCGGTGGTCTGGATCAGCTACGCCATCGTGTTTTTCGGCACCATTGCCAAGCGCAAAACCTCCCACATCTATGTGGCCAACTGGTTCTATGGTGGCTTCATTCTCACCGTTGCGGTACTGCATGTGGTCAATAGCGCGGCCATTCCGGTGGCCTGGTTCAAGTCATACTCGGCCTATGCCGGTGCCGCCGATGCCATGATTCAGTGGTGGTATGGTCACAACGCGGTGGGCTTTTTCTTGACCGCAGGCTTCCTGGGCATGATGTACTACTTCGTACCCAAGCAGGCGAATCGTCCGGTGTACTCCTACCAGTTGTCCATTGTTCACTTCTGGGCGCTGATCTCGGTCTACATCTGGGCTGGTTCCCACCACCTGCACTATTCCGCGCTGCCGGACTGGGCCCAGAGTCTGGGCATGGTGATGTCCCTGATCCTGCTGGCGCCGAGCTGGGGCGGAATGATCAACGGTATCATGACGCTCTCCGGTGCCTGGCATAAGCTGCGCACTGACCCGACCCTGCGTTTCCTGGTGGTGTCACTGTCCTTCTACGGCATGTCCACTTTTGAAGGACCGATGATGTCCATCAAAACCGTGAACGCCCTGTCCCACAATACCGACTGGACCATTGGCCATGTGCACTCTGGTGCCCTGGGCTGGGTTGCGATGATTTCCATTGGTGCCATTTATCACCTGCTGCCGATCCTGTTTGGCAAAAAGGAAATGTACAGCGTCAAGTGGATCAATATCCACTTCTGGTTGGCGACCATCGGCACGGTCCTGTACATCGCCTCCATGTGGGTCAACGGCATCATGCAGGGGCTTATGTGGCGCGCCTTCAACGCCGATGGCACCTTGACGTACAGTTTTATTGAATCGGTGATCGCCAGCTACCCGGGTTACTTCGTACGCTTTGTGGGCGGTGCCATTTTCCTGTCAGGTATGGTGTTGATGGCCTTCAACGCCTGGCGCACTGCCGCGAGCTCGACCTCTGTGGCGGGTGAAGACAACTTGACTCAGCCTCAAGCGGTTTAAGGGAGCGGTCCATGAAATATCATGATGTAGTTGAAAAAAATATTGGCTTAATGACCGTGCTGATGGTTGTTGCCATCAGTTTCGGTGGTCTGGTTCAGATCGTTCCGCAATTCTTCCTCAAGGAAACCACCGAGCCGGTGGCCGGGCTGAAGCCCTTGGCCCCGCTGGAGCTTGAAGGGCGGGATATTTATATTCGCGAAGGCTGCCACGTCTGTCATACCCAGATGGTTCGTCCCCTGCGCGCGGAGGTAGAGCGCTACGGGCACTACTCGGTGGCCGGCGAACACGTTTACGAACACCCCTTCCTGTGGGGCTCCAAGCGCACCGGGCCGGATCTGGCGCGAGTGGGTGGTCGGTACTCCGACGACTGGCACAAAGCCCATTTGTACAACCCGCGCACCGTGGTGCCTGAGTCCAACATGCCCGCTTTTCCGTGGCTCTATGACAACAAGCTGACCGGCGAGCACACCGAAGCGAAAATGCGCGGTTTGCGCAAAGTGGGTGTGCCTTATACCGACGAGGATATCGAAGGTGCGGGTGAAGAGGTCAAGGGCGTAACGGAAATGGATGCCCTGGTCGCCTACCTGCAGCAGTTGGGCACTTTGCTGACCGAGAAGCGGTGATTTATGGATCAGGGTACTTTGGGCGCAATATCAACGGTTCTGGTCACCATCGCTTTCATCGGCATCTGCTGGTGGGCTTTTTCGCCCCGTCGGAAAAAGCGCTTTGATGACGCGGCCAATTTGCCCTTTGCCGATGAAGACCAGAACAAACAAGCTTCGGAGTCGCCCGACTCCGAGGAACAGAATGAACAGGCGGATCATCACGCCGGTGATGAGACTGACAGGCGGAACTGATTATGAGTACATTTTGGAGCCTTTGGATTATTGTCCTCACCCTCACCAACCTGGCGCTGCTACTGTGGGTACTGCTCGCCAACCGGAAGGTCGCGGTACGGGATGATGAAGACCCGGAAAACCGCACCACCGGGCATGTGTATGATGGCATTGAGGAATACGACAACCCGCTGCCGCGTTGGTGGTTCAAGATGTTTATTGCCACCTTCATTTTCGCGGGCGTATATCTGATTCTGTACCCGGGCCTTGGCAGTTTCCCAGGGGTGCTCGGCTGGACTCAGGAGAAAGAGTTGCGCGGTCACCAGCAGCAGGCACAGGCGCGCTTCTCCGAGCAGTTTGGTGAGTACGCCAAAACCCCTATCAAGGAGCTCGCACGGGATCCTCAGGCCATGAAAATGGGCTTGCGCCTGTTCGCCAATAACTGCGCGGTCTGCCATGGCTCGGACGGTGGCGGCAACTGGGGCTTTCCGAACCTGACCGACGATGCCTGGCAGTGGGGTGGTTCCCCCGAGCGCATCAAACAGACTCTGGTGCAGGGGCGCAAAGCGGCCATGCCCGCGTGGAGCGCGAGCCTGGGTGAGCAGGGTATTGCCGAAGTGACCGAGTATGTTCTGAGCATGGGTGACCGCGAGCACGATGCCGAATTGGTGTCCGCCGGTGAGCAGAAATTCATGCGCAACTGTGCTGCCTGTCACGGAGCCGATGGCACCGGTAATATCAACCTGGGCGCGCCCAACCTGACCGATGATGTCTGGCTGTACGGCGGCGAGCCGAGCGACATCCGCCAGACCCTGCGGGTCGGGCGCAACGGTGTGATGCCCGCCCAGGGCGAGCTGCTCAAAGACGATCGGATTCATATTCTGGCCGCCTACGTCTACAGCCTGTCACTGAACTATGACGAACAAGAGTAAGCAAACGGAGCAGGAACAGGATACAGGGATACGCTATGTAAACCTCTATGAGGCCGACGAAAAGGTGTATATGCGGCGCATTACCGGCTTCTACCAGAAGCTGCGCCGCTACACCGGCATGCCTCTGTTGGCCGCTTACCTGTTGATGCCCTGGCTGGTCATCGACGGCCGCCCCGCCATGCTGTTCGACCTTCCCGAGCGGCGCTTTCACGTTCTGTGGCTCAGCTTTGGGCCTCAGGACGGTATGTTTCTCGCCTGGCTGCTGATTATTGCCGCCTTCATGCTGTTTACCGTCACAGTCCTGGTGGGCCGTGTCTGGTGCGGTTTCACCTGCCCGCAAACGGTCTGGACCCAGATGTTCATCTGGGCCGAGTTTCTGTGCGAGGGCGATCGCAATAAACGTATGAAGCTCGATGCGCAGCCCTGGGGGCCGGAGAAAATGGCTCGCAAAGGCGCCAAGCATGGTATCTGGCTGCTGATTGCCCTGGTGACCGGGCTCACCTTCGTGGGGTACTTTTTACCCATACGGGAATTGTTGGTCGGGCTGGTGGCTATTGATGTCCACCCGGCAGCGGCCTTCTGGGTGTTCTTTTTTACCGCAGCCACCTATATGAACGCCGGCTTTATGCGCGAGCAGGTGTGCAAGTACATGTGCCCCTATGCCCGCTTTCAGTCGGTGATGTACGACAAAGATACCCTGACGGTATTCTACAACTACGTTCGCGGTGAGCCGCGCGGTCCGCGCAAGCCCTCCGATGATCCCGGGGAGAAAGGGCTGGGCGATTGCATTGACTGTTCCTGGTGTGTGCAAGTCTGTCCCGTGGATATCGACATCCGCGACGGTCTGCAGGCCGACTGTATCGACTGTGGTTTGTGCGTGGATGCCTGTAATCAGGTGATGGATCGCATGAATTACCCACGCGGTCTGATCAGTTTCACCACCGAAGATGCCATTGAAAAAGGCCACACCAAAGTGTTCCGGCCCCGGCTCCTGGGTTACGGTGCGGTGTTGCTGGTCATGTTCAGTGTGTTCACCTATGCGCTCAGTGCCCGTCTGCCCGTTGGCCTGGACGTATTACGCGATCGGGGCATGCGGATGTACCGGATCAGTGGTCCCGACGTGGAAAACGTCTACACCCTGAAAATCAACAACAAGGACCGCGACACGCACATCTACGACCTCTCGGTCAGTGGCGACTACCCGTTTGAGCTGGAAGGTTATCGGCCCCTGCCGGTGAGCGAAGGGGAGGTATTGACCTTGCCGGTGCGGGTGGTTGTGCCCAGAGAGGCTCTGGATACCGTGAAAACCTCAGTGACTCTGCGCGTCGAGGCGCGGGAAAACCCGGAAATCTACACCGAACATACCACCACGTTTATTGGCCCGGCGCTGCGCGATCAGTAGTGCCAGCCTCAATGCAAAGGTTGACTATGACCGACAAGACGCCCGTCGCACCCTGGTATCGGCAACCCTGGTTCTGGTTTGTCATGTCGCCGCTGATGGTGGTGATCTGTGTGTCCCTGAGCTTTGTGACCGTGTCGGTGTTTTATGCCGATGACCGGGTAGTGGACAACTACTACAAGCAGGGCCGCACCATCAATCAGAGCTTTGAGCAGGAGGCCCGGGCCCGGGCACTCAATCTTGCCGCTGAGGTGGTGTTCGATCCGGTTACCGGGGAAGTTCTGTTGAGTTTATCGGGTAACGGAGCGCTGCCGGCGGTGCTGCACCTTCTGGTCGGACACCCGGTCAACGCAGATCAGGATCAGCGGGTGCTGCTTCAGAAAGTGCGCGATGGTCACTATCGCGGGGATCTGACCCGGGCGGTCAGCCACCGCCGCTATCTGACGCTGCTGCCGGACCATGATGCCTCTCAGATGCGCTCCGCCGAATGGCTCCTGCGCGGCGAAATCCATTTCGATCAGGGCAACCGGATTGAGCTTCGCCCCACCGATCGCGCACCCTAACGCTTCCTTCGCCTTGCCCGAGTCGACTTCATGAGTGAGCGTCCCTGCTATCATTGCGGCCTGCCGGTCCCTGAAACGGCGGACTTTGCGGTCACCATCAACGGTGAGCGCCAGCCCATGTGCTGCCCCGGCTGTCAGGCGGTGGCCACGGCCATCGTGGATGGCGGGCTGGAACGGTTTTACCAATACCGCTCGGAAGCCAGTGAACGCCCGGATGAAACCGCCGCCGCAGCGGCCGAGTGGCAGCTATACGATACCGAGGCACTGCAGGCGGATTTTGTCGGTGCCGGAGAGGGCAGCGAACGCCGCGCCCAGTTGTTACTGGAGGGCATGACCTGCGCCGCCTGCAGTTGGCTGATCGAAACCCATCTCAAACGCAGCCCCGCCGTCCGGCAGTTGTCCGTCGATGTAACCACCCACCGCTGCACTCTAACCTGGGACGCCGACCAGCAGCCTCTCAGCGAGCTGATGGCCGAACTGGCGCGCATCGGCTACCGCCCCCGACCGGCTACCGACGAGGCGCATCGTGCCCTGGCGCAACAGGAAAACCGCCAGGCCCTGCTGCGCCTGGGAGTGGCCGGGTTCGGCATGATGCAAGCGGGCATGGTGGCGGTGGGCATGTACACCGGCGCCGTTGACGAGTGGAAACTGTTTCTGCGCTGGCTCAGTTTCCTGGTGGCCACGCCGGTGGTCTGGTTTTCGGCGGCGCCGTTTTTTCAGGCCGCCTGGCGCAGTCTCAAGGCCCGGCAGTTGATCATGGATGTACCGGTGGCACTGGCCATCGGGCTGGCCTATGGTGCCAGCGCCTGGGCCACCATCACCGGGCGAGGGGATGTCTATTTTGAATCCATTGCTATGTTCACGTTTTTCCTGCTGGTGGGGCGCTATCTCGAAATGCGCACCCGGCATCGCAATCGCCTGGCCTATGGCAATCTGGCGCAGCTGATGCCACTCAGCGCCCGGCGGCTTGAGCAGGGTAAAGAGGTCTCGGTGCCGGTCAAAACCCTGTCACTCGGCGACCGGGTACGGGTCAAGAGCGGGGAGACCTTCCCCTGTGACGGGCGGGTGATTCAGGGCCAGAGCGATGTCGTGGAAGCGCTGTTGACCGGTGAGTCCCGGCCGGTACCCAAGGGGCCGGGCGATCGGGTGGTCGGCGGTACCCTGAACGGAGAGAGCGATCTCGAGCTGGAAGTGACGGCCGTCGGAGGCGACACCCAGCTGTCCGCCATCGAGCGCCTGGTGGTACAGGCGGAAGCGGAAAAACCCCGCCAGGTGGCGCTGGCCGATACCGTGGCCCGCTACTTTGTGGGCGCGGTGCTGGTGGTGTTTGCCCTGGTTTGGGGCGCCTGGATGCTGATTCAGCCCGAGCGCGCTTTCTGGGTAGCCCTCTCGGTGTTGGTGGTGACCTGTCCCTGTGCCCTGGCGCTGGCGATGCCCACGGCGCTGACCGCCGCCACCGCCAATTTGCGGCGGCGGGGTTTTCTGATTGCCCGCGGCCATGTGCTGGAAACCCTGGCCAAGGTGGATCGGGTTATTCTGGACAAGACGGGTACCCTGACACTGGGGCAGTTCTCGTTGCAGTCGGTGAAGAATGTATCCCGAGCTAAGGATCATCACCCCGACGAGTACTGGTTGGCCATCGCCGGTGCGCTTGAGGCGCCGGCGCGGCACCCGCTGGCGGTGGCCTTTCGTCCCTGGTTCGACCACTTCCGAGCGCAAGAGACTCGCCAATATACGGCGGCCGGAGTCGAAGGTACGGTTGATGGCGAACGCTATCGCCTGGGCAGTGCCGCGTTTGCCGGGGCCCTGTATCAGGCGACCGAAGCGCCGACGCCACCGGATGATGAGGCACTGTGGTTACTGTTGAGCAACACCCGGGGACCGCTGGTCTGGTTCTCGCTGGAGGACGAGCTGCGCCCTGGCGCCCAGGCACTGATATCGACCCTGCGTGCCCGCGGTCTGGCCCTCGAGCTGCTGAGCGGAGACTCCTCGGGCGCGGTTGCGCGCTTGGCCGACACCCTCGGCATCGACACTTACACCGCCGGGGCCCGCCCGGAGGACAAGTTGCAGCGTCTGCAGGAAGTGCAGGCGCGCGGGGAAAAGGTAGTGATGGTGGGCGATGGTATCAATGATGTGCCGGTGCTCTCCTCCGCGGATGTGTCCGTGGCTATGGCGTCCGCCTCGGATCTCGCCCAGACGAGGGCGGATGCGGTGTTTCTGAATTCCGATCTGGCCGTCCTGGCGGGCATCTTCGAGCTGGCCAAACGCACCCGACAGGTGATCCGGCAGAATCTGCTGCTTTCGCTGGGCTACAATGTGGTGGCCCTGCCTCTGGCCGCCGCCGGCCTGGTGCCACCCTGGCTGGCCGCCATTGGCATGACCAGCAGTTCCCTGGTGGTGGTGTTCAACGCGCTGCGCCTGCACCGGGCGCCCGCCACTGGGCTTGCCCCGCGCACAGGAGGTTGATGTGGAAAGTCTGTTTTTATTGGTGCCCATCGCCCTGATTTTTGTCGCCATTGCTCTGAAAGTGTTTTTCTGGGCAATCAAGAGCGGCCAGTACGACAATCTCGATACTGAAGCTCATCGCATTCTGTTTGATGATGATGAGCCCGATGAGGCACAACGCACCGCCCCAAAGACCTCTGGACGGCATCCCGAGTCCGACAACCAGACCGATGGAAAAGGTTCGTGATGGCGGCCGACGCATCAGTTTGGGGAAGCTGGTTGGCGGCCTGGACGCTGGGGCTGTTCAGCAGTGCCCATTGTCTGGGCATGTGTGGCGGCATCATGGGCGCGCTGTCCGCCGCGATTCCCGCCGAGGCCAGGGGGCGTCGCTGGCGACTGCTGCTCTTGTACAACGTTGGACGCATTGCCAGCTATACCCTGATGGGACTGCTGGCAGGCCTGGTAGCCGGCGGCATTACGCCGTTGGATCCGGTGCTACGCCTGCTCGCGGGGCTACTGCTCATTGCCATGGGGCTGTACCTGGCGGGCTGGTGGCGAGGGCTGACCTGGCTGGAGCGGGGGGGCGCGGTGGTATGGCGCCGGCTGCAGCCGCTGGGTAAATCCCTATTGCCGGTTCGCCGCGCGCCCCAGGCACTGTTGCTGGGCGCCTTGTGGGGCTGGTTGCCCTGCGGACTGGTGTACACCGCGTTGGCTTATGCCCTCGCCCAGGGCAACGTCTGGGCCAGCGGCGGGACCATGCTCGCCTTCGGTTTGGGTACCCTTCCGGCGGTGCTGGCAGCGGGGGTGATGGCGCAGCAACTTACCCGGCTGCTGCAGCGGCGTGGCCTGCGAGTATTCATGGCTCTGGCCATCATTCTGTTTGGGCTCTGGACTCTGTGGCCGGCCGTCGGCGGCGGTCACGGGGGCGAGGGCCATAACCCCGACGCCGATCATTCCCTTCACCACTGACTCGGACGCGCAACCCCGGGGCGTTTCTGCGGTCCAAGCGCCATGAGTGGGTGCTCCGTCCCTGTCCGCCAAGTTTATCCGTGACGCTGCGGTTTCTTCCGGTATATGATGGGGCCTATTGTTGAATGGGTGCCTGGCAGGCATCCCGGTGGGCGAGAATTATAACTGTTGTGAAAATATGGAAGCCAGGTAGTCACCGATTTTTGCTCGGATCGCGTCCTGTAGTGCCAAACTGGCGGCGATTGGCGTGCTTGCTGAGCAGCTGCTGTCTGTCCGGGCTGGTACAGGCGACGCCCGTGAGTACGGACACGGTGGCGGGTGAGGGCGGTCAGGCCTGCGAGCACTTTCAGTATGAGTATCGCGACCTCGCGGAGCAGCGGGAGAGTCGCCTGGTGTTCGATGCCTTTAATGAGCACGAAGGCAAAACCATTCGCCGCATTCAGTTTGACAGTCGGGCCATTTTTGATGAGTCGGACCCCGCCGAAAACAACTGGCTGTACCGAGGCTTCAACCGCCTGCACATCAATACTCGCGAGCCCGTCATCGCCAGCCAACTCTTGCTGCAAGAGGGCGATTCCCTGCGTGAAAAGCTGATCGCGGAATCCGAGCGGATTCTGCGCAGCCGCAATTACCTGACCAGTGCCTATATCGTTCCCGATGTGGTCTGCCCGGACTATATTGACCTCCGGGTCATTACCCGCGACTCCTGGGTGACTGAGCCCGAGCTGACCTTCAAGCATGAAGGAGGCGAAACCGAATCCGGCATTGGCCTTAAAGACGGTAACTTTCTGGGTACCGGTGATGCGATTGCCCTTCGTTATTCGCAAAATATTGAGCGCTCCAGTGTCGGTTACGAGTATAAAACCGACCACTTTATGAAAACCCGGTTGGCGACGCGGCTGTATTACGCGCAAAAGAGTGACGGGGAAGATAAAGCCTTCAGTCTGGAGCGGCCCTTCTATTCACTGGAAACCCCCTGGGCCGCCGGTGGTTTTACGGAGGATGTGGCCGAAGTTCGCACCATTCGCGAGGGTGGTGAAGAGATCAATGAGTTCCGGCACCGCACTCGAGACAGTGAGATCTACTTCGGGGTGGCGGCCCGGGCCGATGAGCGGTTTACCCGGCGTTGGCGCCTGGGTATTACCCGAGAGGAGGATATTTTCAGCGCTTCGGATGAGACGGTGCTGGGGGTTCCCGAGAACCGCAAGGGCAATTACGGTTGGCTGGGGCTGGAAGTGATTGAAAACCGCTTTGCCACTTACAAGAACCTCAATCAGATTCAGCGTACGGAAGACGTTGCGATGGGCGTCAACTATCGGCTAAGACTCGGTTATGGCGGCTCCCAGCTCGGTAACGACCGGGATCTTGTCCGCTATCAGGCCGCTTACAGCAACGTTATCGGGGTGGGCGAGCACCATATACTCCGGCTGCTGGGCGATCTGGACGGCCGCCACTATAAAGGCCCCAACCCCATCGACAGCGGGGTGGTCGGGCTTGAGGTCAATTACAACTGGTTTCGCGACGACCAGAACCGCTGGTACTTGAACTTGCGCTATGACATTGGTGAAAACCTGGAGCAGTTTGAGCAACTGACACTGGGGGGCGCCAATGGTCTGCGTGGTTATCCAGTGGATTATCAGCGCGGTAACCGTCGCTATCTTCTGAATATCGAGCGCCGTTATTTTTCCGATCTTCACCTGTTTAACATCGTCCGCATGGGGGCGGTGGCATTTTTTGATGCCGGGCGGAGCTGGGGCGGGCAGATTGACGGCGAACCCAACCCACACCTGTCCAACGTGGGCATTGGCCTGCGTTTCAGCTCCAGTAAAACCAAGGTGGGTAACGTCCTGCACATCGATTTTGCCGCGCCGCTGGCTGAGCGAGGGGGGCTGGACAGCACACAGGTGCTCATCAAGGCTGAGGGGGAGTTCTGAGCCTTATGCCGAGAGAGGCCCCGTTACAGCCCTGCCTTTTATTGAAAACAGTGTGAGTTAAGTGTAATCTCTGTCTGCAAGGCCACTTTTTTCAGGTGGTTTTTGATATTCAGCAGAGTGAATAATAATGGCTCATTCGCAACTGTTCCCAAGAAATGCCGGCTTCCTGGTCGGTACCTCCAGATCGTTCAAAGCCCACTGTATCGGGATTGTGGCCCTGTTGGCCTGTGCCTGCACGCGGGCAGAGCCCACGTTCGCCGTGGTTGACCTCACCGATGCCGTATTTGCAACGAAGGTGGCTGTCGCCCGATTGGAGGCGCTGCGTGACAATCCAGCCTTCCAGCAGTACCAGTCCGCCCTTGAGAGCGCCGAAGCTGACCTGCAGAACCTTGACCGCCGGGCGCAGGCCTCCGGGCTGAGCGAGTCGCAGCGGGAGATGGTGCAGAAGCGGATCGAGCATATCCAGCGGGAACTGATCGATACGGGGCAGGATCTCGAGCGATGGTTACAAGCGCAGAAGCGGGCCATCTTTGAGGAACTATCGCCGCTTGCCCGAACCGCGCTGGATGAGCTTGCCCGGGAGCGCCAGCTGGATCTGATTATCGCCAAAGATGCGATCATTTACGCTCAGGGGCGATGGGTGTTGACGCCGTCGCTGACGGAGAGAATTGATCGGGGTACGGCGCCCAGTGGCGCAGTGTCTGAGCTTTCTGATGAGTAGGGCCCTAGCCATGTCTAAAGCCTATCTGTTGTGGGGGTTGGTGTGGGTCAGTGCGCTTTGCCAGGCCCAATCGCCGGTGGAACTGATTGATACCGAGGCCGGGGCTGAATCTCAGGCCGATGCCTCGGCGCCGACGTTGCCCGCCGAGCCGCGCCAGGTGCTCGAGGCGCTCCGACAGCGGGTCAATGCGCTGGGGCTGAGTGAGGAGCCGGTGCCGGTTGAGGGCTCCAGGACGCCCGAAGGCGATCTGTTTGAGCTGGGTAAGCAGTTGTTCTTCAGTCGCTCGCTGAGTGAGCAACGGGATGTTGCTTGCGCCTCTTGTCACCACCCCTTGTTGGGGGGCGGGGATGGCCTGTCGTTGCCGGTGGGCGTCGATGCGGTCGAGCCGCAATTGATTGGTCCGGGCCGGGTTCACAATGGGGATCGGGCGCAGGATCCGCTGGCCGATGGTGGGCCAAACGTTCCGCGCAACTCACCGACCACCTTCAATTTGCATGTCTATCAGCGGCGGCTGTTCTGGGATGGACGGGTTGAGGTGACCGATTATCACCACGACGGAGACGGACAGACGGCCGCAATCCGCACTCCCGACAGTCTGCGCAATCTGCCGGATCCACAGGCCGGCCATGATCTGGCCGCCGCCCAGGCGCTGTTTCCCTTGGCGTCAGCCAATGAAATGTTCGGTCGCGAGGCCGGCAAGGTATTGAGCAATCAGGACAAGCGCCGACTCCTTGAGCGGCGCCTGCAGGGGGCGGGGTCGGAAGACGAAAACCCCTGGTTGCCACTGTTTCAGGCCGCCTTTGAGGATCCGCGAAAGAGCCCCGAGCAGGTGGTGACCATGGAGCGGGTCGGCCTGGCGCAAGCCCACTATCAACGCTCACAGGTGTTTCTTGATAACCCCTGGTTCAGATTTGTCGATGGCGATGACGACGCCATTTCCGAGGACGCGCGCCTCGGTGCCTTGCTGTTCTACACGCCGCTGAGTGAGGGAGGCTATGGATGCAATCAATGCCACGCTGGGCGTCGCTTTACCGATGAGTCGTTTCACAATCTGGCGGTTCCCCAGTTTGGACGAGGTAAGGATCGTCACGGATTTGATCTGGGGCGAATGCTCGAGAGCTCTCACCCGGATGACCGATACGCGTTTCGTACGCCTTCGTTGCTGAACGTCGCGGTAACTGGCCCTTGGGGGCACACCGGGGCATTTCTCTCCCTGAGTCAGGCGATCCGCCATCATATGGATGTGGAAACCTCGGTGCTTGCCTATGACTACAGCCTGCAGAGCAATCCGCAGTTCAAGGGCATCCCAACCGACCGGGAGCGCTACCGGAATCGCTCCCTGGAGGCGTTGGAGCAAGCCAGGGTCGGCGACAGTTGGCAGTACCTGTCGCACCGTCGCTTTGACCCGGTGCATGCCCAGTATCTAGAAGCCTTTCTGGAGACCCTGACCGATCCCTGTACCACGGACCCGGAGTGTCTGGCACGCTGGCTGCCCGGTGCCGATGATGATGGTCCGGATGGCGAGCGGTTGTACGCCCGCACCGGATCGTTCGTGGGGCAGCCCGTGACTTTCCAGCCCGCGCTACCGTCCCCGGTGCAGAGCCAGGCGCGAGTCGAGCCCGAGCCCATGCGGGAATCCTGGTTTGTGGATGCGACCGTAGCGACGGGACTGGATTATTCACTGCCGGTCGTGGGTAATGGCGACGAGCAACACCGGGTTTCGGGTGGGATAGCGGTGGGGGATTACGATGGTGACGGCTGGGATGATCTGTTTATCAGTCATTCGGTCTTGCCTGGAAAGCTATATCGCAATCAGGGCGATGGCACCTTTGAGGAGACCACCGAGCTTGCCATTGGCACATTGCGTAGTCAGCAGTTCGGTGCACTCTTTTTTGACTATGATCAGAACGGACACCGGGACCTCCTGCTCGTGGAGGATAACCGTCACGATGATTTCCTGAGGGTTTATCAGAATCAGGGAGACGGTTTTTTCCTGCCGGATCCCTTCAAAGCCGGTATCGGATTCAATCGTTTTACGCACAGTCTTTCTGCCGGCGACTTCGATCGGGACGGCCGGATTGATCTGTACGCAGCACATTGGGGATTCACGGCTGGCGCGGACAATAGTGGGTATTTATGGCGCAATAAAGGCGAAGGCCAGTTCGTCGATGCCAGTGATCTGTTGCCTCCCACCCGGGAGTCTCCCCAGACGGGAAAGCTAGGACTCGTCTTTACCGCCGCGTTTACGGATCTCAACAACAACGGCTGGCCGGATCTGTTGCTGGCCGGAGACTTTCTGACCAGTCAGGTACTGATCAATGACTCGGGGAGCGGGTTTGTCGATCGGACGGAGACAGTGATTTCGGACGAGAACGGAATGGGTATGGCCGTCGGAGACTATGACAATGACGGCGATTTTGACTGGTTTGTGACGTCGATATGGAACCCCCTCGAGCAAAAGGCTTACGTGGGAGGAGAGTCCGGCAACCGGCTTTATCGGAATGATGGTCAGGGGCGCTTTGGTGACGTAACCGATGAGGCGGGAGTGCGTCATGGGTTCTGGGGGTGGGGCGCCTGTTTTGCTGACTTCAATAACGATGGCTGGCTGGATATTTTTCACACCAATGGTATGACCAGTAAAAATGTCGCCAATGAAGCCATCTTTGCCCAGTTCATTCACGATCCCAGCCTGCTGTATATCAACAATGGCGACGGCACATTCACAGAGCAAGCGTTAGAGGTTGGGTTGAATCATACCCGACAGGGGCGTGGCGTCAGCTGTTTTGATTACGACCGGGACGGTAAGGTGGATATTTTTATCAGTCACAGTGGTGAACCCGTAACTGTATTTCGCAATGTCGCCCCAACGGATCACCACTACCTCACAGTCAGGCTTCGAGGTGGACCAACCAATCTGGATGGCATCGGGGCCAAGGTCCATGTGCGTAGCGGTCAATTGTCACAGGTGAGAGAGATCCGGCTGGGCTCCAACTATCTGTCGAACGATCCGCTGGTAGCCCACTTTGGGCTCGGTGAAAGCAAGCAAGTCGATGAGCTGAGAATCGTTTGGCCGGACGGCACAGAGCAACGGGTGGGGGCGCTTGAGGTGGACCAGTATCTGGTTGTCGAAAAGCCCGGTCCGTTGTGAGGTGGTGTGCAAGTGGGGCGCCGTCTGGCGGCGCCCCTGTGCCTCAGGCTTTTTCGTTGAAGATATGGAGATCGCGCTGGGGGAACGGAATGCTCATGCCGTTGGCTTCCAGCTCCACCTTGATCTTCTCCGTCATATCCCAGTACACCGGCCAGTAATCCTCGGTTTTCACCCAGGGTCGGACGATAAAGTTGACACTGCTGTCCGCCAGCGCCGAGACCGCCACATTGGGGGCCGGATCTTCCAACACCCGCTCGTCCGAGGTGAGGGCGGCCATCATGACTTCTTTGGCTTTCTTCAGGTCATCGCCGTAGCTGATGCCGAACACCATATCGACTCGGCGGGTGTCCCGGGCTGAATAGTTGACGATATTGTCGCTGTAGATTGAGCCGTTCGGAACGGTGACTTCTTTATTGTCAGGCGTGCGCAGAATGGTGGAGAAGATACTGATTTTTTCCACCATGCCCGCGGTGCCGGCGGCCTCTACATAGTCACCAGCTTTGAACGGGCGCAGGACCAGCAGTAGAAAACCGGCGGCAAAGTTCTGCAGCGAACCCTGCAAGGCCAAGCCGATGGCCAGGCCGGCGGCACCGAGAACGGCAATCAGGGAGGTGGTGTTCACACCCAACTGGTCCAGAGCGGCCACGATGACAAAGATCAGCAGCAGGACTTTGGCAATGGTCTGAGTGAACTCAATCAGTATGGTGTCGAGCTTGGTGCGCCCCATGACCTTACCGAGAATGCCGATCAGTATGCTGATGACGATCCGGCCGATGATGAAAATCAGCAGGGCGGTGACAATATTGATCGACCAGGGTATGACGTAGAGGCTGATCAGTTCATTGATTTTTTCGGTGTCGAACATGGACGTATCCCTCGATAGGTGATGAACGGTAGACACTAAGTCTAACGGATATTGCACCACTTTGCCGAAAGATTACGCAACGGCGAGCGTACGATTCAGCTGATGTTCCCGGTGGTTCGTACCCGCTTGTTGCCCTTGACCGGCTTGGCGGTGCGCAGGGCTTCGCGGCGCTTCAGTTGCGCATCGACGCTGTTTTTCAGCGCGATCAGAAAACCGGTCACAATAAAGGCCCCGGGCGGCAGCACCGCCACCAGAAAGCCGGGGTAGTGCTCAAAGGGCTGCCAGGTCCAATCCCGGGCGCTTTCGCCCAGCAGAAGGTGCATGTCATCGAACAGGGTGCCGTTGCCCAGCAGTTCGCGCACGGCGCCCACCGCGAGCAGTACAAACATGAAGCCCAGGCCCATCATCAGTCCGTCAGCCGCGGAGGGCAGCACCGGATTCTTGCTGGCGAAGGCATCGGCCCGGCCCAGAATGGCGCAGTTGGTCACGATCAAGGGAATGAAAATCCCGAGAATGGTGTACAGCTCGTAAGTAAACGCTCGCATCAGCAGTTCGATGCAGGTGGTCAGGGCCGCAATGATCATCACAAAAGCGGGCAGACGCACCGCATCGCTGACGCCCTTGCGAATCAGGGACACAATAATGTTCGAGCTGGTCAGTACCAGCAGGGTGGCCAGGCCCAACCCCAGGGCGTTGACCACGGAGCCGGTCACCGCCAGCAGCGGGCACAACCCGAGCAGCTGTACCAGCGCCGGGTTGTTGGTCCAGAGGCCGTTCTTGGAAATCGCTTGATAGTCGGCGGCGTCACTCATTGCGTCGTGCCTGTAGTTTCAGAGGATTCAGGAGCGGTTTCAGTGGTGTTGTTCGGCGCACCTTCCGGCGCTTGCTCGAAAAGTACCGCGTGGTGTTGTTCGACAAATTCCAGAACGCGTCGAACCTGATTGACCACCGCCCGCGGGGTGATGGTGGCCCCGGTGAACTGGTCGAACGCGCCTCCGTCTTTTTTCACGCGCCAGTCTTCCACACCCGGGTTACCGAGGGAGCGGCCGCGAAATCCCAGGATCCAGTCGCTTTTCTTCAGGTCGACTTTATCACCCAGCCCCGGCGTTTCATTGTGGGTAAGTACCCGCACACCGGCGATCTGGCCGTCCCGCTGGACCCCCACAATCATTCGGATGGCACCGCTGTAGCCGTCCGGAGCGATGGCGGGAATGATCACCGCTTCGACCTGTCCGTCCCGACGGGCCAGGTGGATGGCTTCGGACTGGCGCAGGCCCAGGGTATCCAGCGCATCCTGCGGCACCGGCAGGGTATCGGAGAGCAGGTCGTTATCGTGCTGATCCCGGGGAATGATTTCCAGCAGCGCGGCCGCCGCCGCCTGTCGCTCGGCCTCGGCAATCTGCTCTCGCGTAGCCTGGTAAGTGCCGGCAAGCACACCGGCGGTCACCAGGGCGAAGGCGCCCAATAACAGGCTGTTTTTACCAATCGACCAACCGAACATCTAGTGCTCCTCCTTTTCGGTCGCGCGGCGCGCCTTGGTGTGACCGTAGGTGCGGGGCAGCGTGTAGTAATCGATAAATGGCGCCGCGAAGTTGGCCAGCAGCACTGCAAAGGCCACTGCATCGGGGTAATTACTCCAGGCGCGCATGACGTACAACAGCACACCAATCAGGGCGCCATAGACCAGCCGACCACGGACACTGACCGCGGAGCTGACCGGGTCGGTGACAATGAAGAAAGCCCCGAACATGGTGGCCCCGGACAACAGGTGGAAGATCGGCGAGCCATTGCTGGCCGAGCTACCATCAAAGAATAGTACAGACATGACCGTCAGGGCGACCAACATGGCCACCGGGGCGTGCCAGGTGAACACCCGCTGGTACAGCAGGAAGGCGCCACCGAGCAGGAAGCCGAGGTTGACCCACTCCCAGCCGGCGCCCGCCAACCAGCCGGCGCTCAGCGTCGGATCACTGGCGTACAGGTCAGCCATGGTCTGGCCACTGTTCTGNTTCATCACATCCAGCGGGGTGGCCGCCGTGTAGCNGTCCACCGGAACCCCGGCAACAATCTGCTTGAAGCCCTCGGCCAGGCCCATCAGCGATTGGCCCTCNNCCAGGGTCGCCGCCGGGGCGGCCCANTGGGTCATCTCCACNGGGAAGGAAATNAGCAGCACNACATAACCNACCATGGCGGGNTTGAACGGGTTGTAGCCCATGCCGCCATAGAGTTGTTTGGCCAGAATGATNGNGANNCCNCTGCCNGTNACCACCAGCCACCAGGGGCAATAGGGCGGCAGCGCCAGACCGAGCAGCACGCCNGTGACCAGGGCNCTGCAATCGCGCAGATAAAACAGTACCGGCCGCCCACGCAGTTTCATGACCAGCGCTTCGAACGNCAGGGCAGACGCGCTGGCCAGAAGGACATTGAACAGGCTTCCCCAGCCGAAGGCCAGGGTCATGGCGACCAGGCCGGGCAGCGTGGCGAATACCACCAGGCGCATCAGTTGCCCGGTACTGCGGGTACTGTGTGTGTGCGGGGAAGTGACCCTCAGCATCGGTTACCGGTCCTCGGTCAGTTGTTGCAATTTGTCTTCCAGCTTGGTGAGGCCGGTGCGAAACGCGTCCACGTTTTCGTCCTGCTCCGCCTCGGCTTTTTCCAGTCGCTGGCGGGCCTTCTCAATGCGGGCCTTGAGCGATTCAATCTGGGCCCGCTGTTTGTCTTCGGCGCTCATGGTTTCCATCGCGGCGGCTTTCGCNTTGGCCCGTTCAATGGCCATGCTGGCGACGTCGTCGGTATGGCGNGANGCGGAGCTGGGTTCGGCCACCGTGGACGGCGCCAACTCGGACAGCTCCTGCTGGGTGTCGGCAATCTTCTGCTTGAGCTTGTCGACGCCCTGCTGCANGGCATCCGCCTTGTCATCACCCGACTCCTGCGCCGCCTTGGCCTTTTCTTCAGCCTTCGCCAGGCGCTTGTAGAGTGATTCCAGNCTGGATTTGAGCTTGTCCTCCGGGCTCATGGTCATCTTCGCCTGAGCGCGGGCGATCGCGGCAGAGACCGGNTCGTCAGCCGGTTTTGTATCGCTGGCTTCAGGCGCCTTCGGTGCGCTGCTGTCTTGCTCCAGGTGTTGCAATTTTTCTTCCGCTTCCCGGACTTTGAGCTCNGCCTGTTTGATGCGCGCTTTCTGCTTCTCACGCTGCTCGTCGGTCACCTCGGCACCGGGCTCGCCCGGCTCCAGAGGGCGNTGGGCTTTTTCCAGGCGNTCCTTGGCCGCGGCCAGGTTGCGTTCCAGCTTGGCCCGCTGCGCCTCGGGGGNTTGTTGCTTGGCCTGAGCCCTGGCCAGTGCATCTGCTACCGGGTCGGCCTTGGCGGCCGGCGCGTCGTCTTTTTGTTCGGCCAACTTGCGCTTGGCTTCCTCGGCGGCCTTTTTGCGAGCNTCGCGTTTCGCGGCCTTTTCGGCCTCCTCTTTGGCGATACGCTCNTGCCGGAACTCAAAGCGGCGACGGGCCCGGTCGGACTTNTCTTTCTCGTGCTGCTGCTGGCGAATNGCCCCTTTNGAGGCGCGGTAGTACTGCACCAGCGGAATATGGCTGGGGCAGACATAGGAACAGGCCCCGCACTCAATGCAGTCAAACAGNCTGTGCGCTTCGAGTTTTTCGTAATCTTCCGCCTGGGCGTACCAGAACANCTGTTGCGGCAGCAGGCTCGCCGGGCAGGCCTCGGCGCATAGGCCGCAGCGGATGCAGGCCTGCGCTGGTTGAGGTGGCGGCAATTCTTTTTTGGTGNGCGCCAGAATGCAGTTGGTAGTCTTGATCACCGGCACGCTGGGCTCCGGCAGGGCAAACCCCATCATGGGTCCGCCCATCACCAGGCGCGAGGCTTTTTTGGCCTCGAAGCCATGCTGCTCCAGTAGAAAATCAATGGGTGTGCCCAACAGCACTTCGACGTTGCGTTGAGTTTCCAGGGCTTCGCCCACCAGGGTGGTAATGCGGGACACCAGGGGCTCGCCGTAACGCACCGCCCGATAGGCCGCCACGGTGGTGCCCACGTTCTGGCACACTACGCCAATGCTGGCCGGTATCTGGCCGCTGGGGACCTCTTTGCCGGTCAGAATCTGGATCAGTTGTTTTTCGCCACCGGACGGGTACTTGGTCGGGAAAGACACCACCTGCACCGGCGTGCCTTCGGCGGCTTTTTCAAGAGCGGCGATGGCCTTGGGTTTGTTGTCCTCGACACCGATCAGCAGCGCNTCCGGGTGATCGAGCAACTTGGCCAGCAGCAGGGTGCCGGCGACAATCTCNTCCGCNTTGACCTGCATCAGCATGTCATCNGCGGTGATGTAGGGCTCACACTCGGTGCCGTTAATGATCAGGGTGTGAATTTTGTGGTCCGCGCGCGGGCTCAATTTCACCGAGGTGGGGAAGCCCGCACCGCCCAGACCGGCGACACCGGCGCCGCGAATTTTCCCGAGCAGCTCGCTTTTATCCAGCGCGTCGTAATCGTCGCAGCGCTCCAGCGGGACCCATTCGTCCTTGCCGTCCACGTCGATGACAATGCTCGGGGCCGAGTAGCCGGAAGGGTGGGGAATCAGTCGATCCTCGATGGCACTGATAACGCCGGAGGTGGGCGCGTGTACCCGGGCGCTGAACACGCCTTCGGCCTCCGCGACCAGCTGGCCGCCCAGCACCCGATCGCCGACCTGCACCACCGGTTTGGCGGGCTTGCCAATGTGCTGGTTCAGCGGCAGGGTCAGCACCGGCGGCAGGGGCATTTTGGCCAGGGGCAACTGCAGGGATTGCGCTTTGTTCTCCGGCGGGTGAACGCCACCGGGAATGTCCCACACTTTGATTAAACTACCCATTACGCCGCTTCACCTGTGGTGTCTCGATCAGTGGCAATCAGATTGACCGCCTGCGCTTCGGCCGGAGCCGGTTTCGCCCACTTCCACTCGTTCAGCCCGGTTTCCACCGGGATCATGTCGATGCAGTCCACCGGGCAGGGCTCAACACAGAGGTCGCAGCCGGTGCACTCGTCAGCAATCACCGTATGCATCTGTTTGGCCGCGCCGATAATGGCGTCCACCGGGCAGGCCTGGATGCACTTGGTGCAGCCAATGCACTCGTCTTCCCGGATGTACGCCACTTTTTTCACTTCGGACTCTTCGCCGTGCTCCGCATCCAGGGTAGGGGCTTCCACGTCCAAAAGATCGGCCAGCGAATTGATGGTGGCCTGGCCGCCCGGCGGGCACTTGTTGATGGCATCGCCGTTGGCGATGGCCTGGGCGTAAGGACGGCATCCGGGGTAGCCACACTGACCACATTGGGTCTGGGGCAGAAGGTCATCAATCTGCTGGATGACCGGGTCTTCCTCCAGGCGAAAGCGCACGGCGGCATAGCCCAGAATGGCACCGAAGATCAGCGCCAGGCTACCGAGCGCGATCAGCGCCGAGGTAATCGGATTTTGTACGATCAGATCCAGCATAAGTCGATGCGAGTCAGTCGGTGAACGGTCGGTTTGGCGCTAGACCAAACCACCAAAGCCCATAAAGGCCAGGGACATCAAGCCGGCGGTAATCATGCCGATGGCGGCGCCTTTGAAGGGGGTCGGCACATCGGCGACGGCCAGGCGTTCGCGCATGGCGGAAAACAGAATCAACACCAGGGAGAAACCGAGCGCGGCGCCAAAGCCGAACACGGTGGACTCAAAAAATCCGTGGTCCTTGGTGGTGTTTTGCAGTGCCACCCCGAGTACCGCGCAGTTGGTGGTGATCAGGGGCAGAAAAATACCCAGTACCCGGTACAGCAGGGGGCTGGTTTTTTCGATGAACATTTTGGAAAACTGCACCACCACGGCGATCACCAGAATGAACGAAATGGTGCGCATGAAACCGATGTCCAAGGGCATCAGTATCCAGGTGTTGATCAGGTAGCTGCACACCGAGGCGAGGGTCAACACAAAGGTGGTGGCCCCGGCCATGCCGATGGCGGTTTCCAGTTTGTTGGACACGCCCATAAAGGGGCATAGGCCCAAAAACTGAACCAGTACGAAGTTGTTCACCAAAATGGCGCTCAACAATATGATGGCGAATTCGGTCATGCCTGTCCTTACCTGGGAAGTGAGCCCACTAAGGCGCACATTATCGTTAACCGGCGGGGGCGCTTCAATCTAAAAGCCCCGGCTGGTTAGGCTGTTTCAGCATATGCTTATGCCGCCTTACGGTTACGGCGGATGCGCCCCAAGTAACAGAGCTTGGGTGCATCATCACGACCGGCAGGAGAGGGGTAGATCGTTTGGAGACCCGC
>NZ_NZQP01000043.1:0-19810 GCF_002695945.1 Marinimicrobium sp.
CCCTTTCAAGACCGTAAGCGGAGGGACTCCGCGCGTCGAGCCCCCAGGGATGGGTTCACGGCGTGTCTTGAAAGGGTATCCCCTCCACGGCCCGGACTTGATGCCTCACCTAATATCGATTTTTATCCTGCTACTCCCACCAAAAAACTATACAAAACCTCTTGCCTTGTACAATAAATCGGCGTACAACTTATACAAAGCCTAGCCACTTGTATAAGAGGTGCATCGATGGATACCCACGCAGACGTCAAAATTCCGGTTGGCATCAGTGAATGCCTGCTCGGCGAGCGGGTTCGCTTTGATGGCGGACACAAACGCAACCGCTTTCTGACCGACGTCATGAGCCGCTACTTCGACTATCGGCCCGTCTGCCCGGAAGTGCTGATTGGCCTGGGTATTCCCCGCAAGCCCATCCGCCTGGTCGCCACCGACAAAGGCACCCGCGTGCGCGGGGTTCAGGACGACAGCCTCGATGTCACCGAAGCGCTGGCCGCCGAGGCCGACAAGGCGCTGGAGCGTATGCCGGACATCTGCGGCTACGTGATGATGCAGAACTCCCCGAGCTGCGGCGCCTTCCGTATGAAACGCTACGGCGAAAACGGCTACCCGCTCGACAGCGACGGGATTGGAGCCTATGCCGAACGTTTGATGGAATTGCACCCGCTGCTGCCGGTGGAAGAGGCTGGGCGCCTGACCGATGCCGGTCTGCGTGATAACTTCATCTCCCGGGTGTTCGCCTACCACGACTGGAAAACCTCCGTCGAGCCGGACCCCACGCCTGCAAAGTTGGTGGACTTCTACTCCCGGTACAAATACCAGGTAATGGCTCACCATGTGCCCAGCTACCAGTCCATCGGTCGGTTGGTGGCCCAGGCGGGAACGCGGGACATCCATGAACTGTGCAATGAGTTTCTGACCGCGTTTATGGCCGCGCTGAGTCATAAAACCACGCGCAAGAGCAATACCAACACCATGCTGCACCTGCGTGGCTACCTGCGCGACCTGCTCGATGGCAATGAACAGCAGGAGCTGTCCGAGGTCATCGACGCCTATCACGCCGGTGATGTGCCGCTGGTGGTACCGCTGACGCTGCTCAAGCACTACCTGCGCAAGGTGGATAATCCCTACCTGCAAAAGCAGACCTTCTGGGCGCCGCATCCGGAAAAACTGGGCCTTCGCAATGCCAACGTCTGAAGATCGGGAGTCGATGGTTTCTGAGGCGGTACCCATCCGCAGGGTATCCGAGCTGACCGGCGTGAACAGCGTGACCCTGCGGGCCTGGGAGCGGCGCTATGGGCTGCTCAAACCGCTGCGCACCGCCAAGGGCCACCGACTGTATCGACCGGAGGATATTGCCAGGGTAGAGGCCATTCAGCGCTGGCTCGCCCGCGGCGTTGCGGTGGGTCAGGTCCGGGCGCTGCTGGATCAGGGCGCTGAGGCTACCGAGGTGGATCTGTCGCCAACCGATCCCTGGCAGCAACACCGCCAGGTGATGGCCCATGCGCTTGCCGCGCTGGACGTGCATGCTCTGCGAAAGCGGCTTGCCGAATTGACCGCCGAGTATCCGATGCCGGTTCTGGTGGATCACTGTATTGAACCGCTGCTGTCGCAGTGGCGATCCGATGTCGGTCAGGGACGGCCTCAGTATGGGGTAACGTCGCAACTGTTGTGCTTCGAATCCGTGCTGTATGACTACTTCGCATCGGCACGCCATCGGCAGTCGGCGCCCAAGGGGGCACCGCGTCTGTTGCTGGTGGATAACGGACGCACCCCGGATTCCGTGCTGCCGATGATCCTCGCGTACAGTCTGGGCGTAAACAGGCTCCAGGTGGACTTCTTTGGCCCGGTGCCCCAGGCGGAGTGGTTGTACGCGGTGGACCAGCGGGGGGCGGATGCGGTGTTGCTCTACACCGACAGCGTTCCCGAACCAGGTTTGGAGGCCGCACACCGCGATCTGGAGCGGCAATTGGCGGTTCCGATCTGGTTGGCGGGCCGGCAGACGGCGCTGGTGGACAGCACGCTACAGCCTCATTGCCTCGGACAATCCCATAGTGAAATTCTGGCGGCGCTGGAGGCACGGCTTCCCGTGCGGGTCGAAGGTCCTGATTTCTCTGATAACGGGTCCCCCGGCTCTGGAGCATCACGATAATGACAGACAAGCTGATCACTAAAGTCACTACCCTCTACGAGCGATTTGATCCCGCGCTGATTGGTGCTCTGGATCAGATTTACGATACCGACGTGGTGTTTGAAGACCCCCTGCACCGGGTAGAAGGCCTGGTTGCCCTGCGCCGCTACTTCTCCGGCATGGTGCATGGGCTTCAGGAGTGCGGCTTTACCTTCAATCACATTCTCGAACAGCGAGGGCACGCCGATGAACCGGATCAGGCGGTCCTGCTGTGGACCATGAATTACCGCCATCCGAAGCTTAAAGGGGGCCAGCTGCTGACCCTTGAGGGGAGCAGTCATCTTCAGTTTCGGGAGCGGGTGGTGTATCACCGCGACTATTTCGATGCCGGCGCCATGCTGTATGAGCATATTCCGGTATTGGGGTACGTGATCGGCAAGCTCAAGGCGAGGCTGGGGTAATGGTGAGTTCGGACAATCAACGCATTCTGGTATGGCTGCGCAATGACCTGCGCCTGCGCGACAACCCCGCCCTGTATCACGCCGCCGAAGCGGGGCAGGGCGTGGTGGCGGTGTATGTGTTGTGCGAGGATTTTATCGAGCGGCACAGCACGGCGCCGTCACGGCTGGATTTTATTCGGCGCCATTTACGTCAGATGCAAACCGATCTGGCCGAGCGGAACATCCCCCTGGTACTGCTTCGGGTTCGCCGGGCCGCTGAAATCCCCCATCAGTTGCTATCCCTGAGCCGTCGGGAAGGCTGCCATTCGCTGTATTTTAACGCGGAATATCCCCTCGATGAGCTGAACCGGGACCGCGCAGTGGCGGAGTATTTCCATGATCACGATCGCCATTACAAGCGGTTTCATGACCGGGTGATTCTGCCCCCGGGAAAAGTGCGTAACGGCCAGGGTGAGCCCTATCAGGTGTTTACCGCGTTCAAACGGCGCTGGATCCAGATGGCCCGTGAGCTACCGATGGTGCCTCACGGCCTTCCGGCCGTGCAGCCGGAAGCCTTGGGACAGGTCAGCGACGCCGGGATGACCCTGGATAGTCTCTTCCGGGGGGTTCACCTCAAGGACCTCTCGGCACTTTGGCCTGCGGGCGAGGAGGAGGCGTTGAGCCGCCTCGCCGAGTTTGCAGACGGACCCATTCGGGACTATAAAAGCAAACGGGACCTGCCTGCGGAGGCCGCTACATCGACGCTGTCACCCTATCTGGCGGTGGGCAGCCTGTCGCCCCGCCAATGCCTGACCGCCGCGCTGAGTGCCAATGAAGGGCGCTGGGACGAGGGCAGTGAGGGCGTGACCACCTGGATCAGCGAGCTGGTCTGGCGGGACTTCTATCAGCATGTGACCGTGGATTTTCCGGTGGTGTGTAAACACAAGCCGCTCCAGGGCCACACCGACGTCTTCCCCTGGCGCGACGATGAAGAGGATTTCAACCGCTGGCGTCGCGGAGAAACCGGCATTCCCATCGTGGATGCGGCGATGCGACAGCTGCTCGACACCGGCTGGATGCACAATCGGCTCCGAATGATCGTGGCGATGTTTCTCACCAAGAATCTTCGCATTGACTGGCGTCTGGGTGAGCGCTGGTTCATGTCGCAGCTGATCGACGGCGACTTTGCGGCCAATAACGGCGGCTGGCAGTGGAGCGCGTCCACCGGGACCGATGCGGCGCCTTATTTCCGTATTTTCAATCCCGTGACCCAATCCGAGCGTTTTGATCCCGATGGCCGGTTTATCCGTAAATATGTTCCAGAGCTGGCAAGGGTTTCGACAAGACAGATACACCAGCCGCCACCGGTGTCGGGTTATCCTGCGCCGATGGTGGACCTGAAAGCCAGCCGCAAGGAGACCATTGCGTTGTTTCAGCAGCTCAATGGCTCATCGTCAAAGGGCTAGAGGAGTCGTTTATGAGCCAGTCCCAGTGGATATGGGTTACAGGTGCCTCGACCGGTATTGGTGAAGCACTGGCCCGTCGGTTATTGCAGAACGGCCACAACGTGGTGATCAGCGCCCGCTCCGCGGACAAGCTGGAATCACTGGCCCGGGCGTTTCCCGAGCGATGCCATGCGCTTCCCGTCGACCTGACGGATCGAGAGGCACTGAGCCAGGTGAGCGATCGGTTGAAGACCATTACCCATCACCTTGATTCCGTCGTAATCAACGCCGGCACCTGCGAATACATCGACGTCAAGCATTTCGATGCCGCTCCTTTTGCCCCGGTGATGAACATCAATGTGGTCGGCTCGGCCAACACCGTCGAGCTGGCACTGCCGTTTCTGCGTAAATCCCCCAACCGTGCCCAAGTGGTCGGGGTGGGGAGTATGGTCACGGTGCTGCNGCTGACCCGCAGCGAGGCCTATGGTGCTTCGAAGGCCGCCATGGANTATTTNATGCACTCNCTGCGNGTCGACCTGGCACCNGAGGGCATTGATGTGACNCTGGTTCGNCCCGGTTTTGTCAAAACCCCGCTCACCGACCGCAATGACTTTGAGATGCCGTTTNTGGTGGAAGCCGAAACGGCGGCAGAGCACATTGCCCGCGGTATGGCCCGTCGTCAGCGGATCGTGCANTTTCCCTGGCAGTTGGTGTGGACCATGCGTCTTATCAGCTGGTTACCCCTGGGCTGGAAAACAGCTCTTTTGAAAAAGATGGTGAAAGATTGAGCGACACAAATAGAACAAACGCTATGAAAGAAACGGGCTACGAAACAAAACAGATTGCGATTGTCGGCTCCGGTATCAGCGGATTGACGGCGGGGCACCTGCTGGCCAAGCGTCACCGGGTCACGGTGTTTGAAGCCGGTGAGAGCATTGGCGGCCACACGGCCACCAAGCGCGTCAATGTGGCTGGACAAGATTACGATGTGGACACCGGTTTTATCGTTTTTAACGACCGTACTTATCCGAATTTCATCAAGCTGATGTCCCGACTGGGCGTTCCCAGTCAATTGACCGANATGGGTTTTGGCGTTACTCAGCCGGGGAGTCATCACGAGTACAGCGGCAGTGGCGTCCGTGGTCTGTTCGCTCAGAAGCGCAACCTGTTTCGACCGGCGCACTGGCGGATGCTTCGGGAGATTCTGCGCTTCAATCGAGCCTGCACTCAGGCCCATGAGCAAGACCGGGTCGACCCGCAGATGACTCTGGGGGAGTACCTGGAACAGGAGCGCTATAGCCGGTTTTTCCGGGAACANTATATTCTGCCTATGGTTTCTGCGATCTGGTCCTCGGGCCTGTCCGGCGCGGCAGAGATGCCACTGATCTTCTTTATCCGGTTTTTCCACAACCACGGGCTGCTGACTGTCACCCAGCAGCCCCAGTGGTACACGGTCAAAGGCGGCTCCCACAGTTACCTGCCTCCNCTGACCCGCGAATTCGCTGACAGCATTTATACCGGTTGTCCGGTTCNCCGCGTGGAGCGAACAGAGCAGGGCGTGCGCCTGACCACAGACCGCTTTGGTGAGCAGGCTTTTGATGAAGTCATTTTTGCCTGTCACAGCGACCAGGCGCTAAAGCTTTTGGTGGATCCGACCGACCGNGAATATGACATTCTGTCGGCCATTCCCTATCAGGATAACGACGTTGTCCTGCATACTGACACCAGCATCCTNCCCAAGGCACCAGGTGCCTGGGCCAGCTGGAATTATCGGCTCAGTCCCGGACGGGACAACGAGGCGGTGTTGACCTACAACATGAACATGCTCCAGCGGCTCGAGTGNCCGGAAACCCTCTGTGTGAGCGTCAATGCCACGGAATGGCTCGATGAGCACAAAATTCTCGGGCGCTATCGCTACAGTCACCCGGTATTCAACCGGGAAAGCATTGCAGCCCAGGCGCGNTGGAGTGATATCAGTGGTGTCAATCACACCCATTACTGCGGTGCTTATTGGCGCAATGGTTTTCACGAGGACGGTGTGGTATCGGGCCTGCGCGTTGCCAAGGCGTTGGGAGAGTCCTTCTGATGCACAGCGCGATCTATCAAGGCTGGGTGCGCCATCGCCGCTTTGTGCCTCGCGGGCANGAGTTCCGGTATCGCTCGACCCTGTTTTACCTGGATCTGGATGAGTTGCCGGGGCTGTTTGAAGGGCTGTGGTTCTGGGGCTTCAATCGTCGCCGACTTGGCTGGTTCCGACGGGAGGATTACCTCCATCCCCAGGAGCCGGACTTGAAAACCGCNGTGCGCGAGGAAGTGACTCGCCAGACGGGCCACTGTCCGTCNGGTCCGATCCGGTTGTTGACCAACCTTCGCCAATGGGGGCTGTGTTTCAACCCGGTCAGTTTTTATTACTGCTTCGAACCTGACGCCGNGAAGCCCAGTGTCATCCTGGCNCAGGTNAANAATACGCCCTGGAATGAACGACATTGTTACGTGATTCCCTGCAACCCGAANACCGGCAAGAGTCGATTGGGGTTCAGGAAAGCGTTCCACGTATCGCCGTTCAATCCGATTGANATGGAATACCGGTGGATCAGCACGGCGCCGGACGAATCCCTACTGGTTCATATGGAAAACTGGCGCGAGGGNGCCTGTCANATGGATGCAACGCTCAGCCTCGAGCGGCAGGCGTGGGAACCATCGCGCCTGAATCGCATTTTGTGGCAGCAGCCCTGGCTGACGATCAAGGTGCCTCTGGCCATTTATTGGCAGGCACTCAAACTCTGGTTAAAGCGGGTGCCTCCCTATGGGCATCAGACGGCCCCGGCTTCTGAACGATCCACCACCCAAATTACGCTGGCACCCAGGAGGTAGTTGTGACGCATTCCAACCCCAGCATNGCNCGNTTNAAAGGNCATCGTCTGGCCAAACCGCGCTGGAACCAGGCGCTGGCCAAACGTNTGATNCTCAAAACNCTCTCCGCCATGGAGGAGGGCTGCCTTCGGCTGCACGATGGCGACGAGTGCCACGAGTTCGGTCAGCCGGCCGACCAGGCGGTGTTGGTGGCGGATCTGCATGTGCACGATCCCATGGCCTACGCCGAAGTGGCCTTTGGAGGTTCAGTGGGTGCCGGTGAAGCCTATATGAGCGGCTACTGGTCGACCCCGAACCTGACCCAGGTAACCCGCATTTTTGTCCGCAATATGCACGCGCTGGACAAGATGGACGCCAGCCAGTCTATGTTCGGAAAGGGGCTGCTTCGACTGTTCAGCTGGATGAATCGAAACTCGAAAGAGGGCGCCCGACGCAATATCGCTGCGCACTACGATCTGGGTAATGATTTTTTCCGACTCTTTCTCGACCCGAGCATGATGTATTCCTCGGCCATCTACCCGCGTGCCGAGTCCACCCTGGCGGAGGCTGCCGAGTACAAACTGCAGCGGATCTGCGAGAAGCTGGAACTTGGGCCCGATGACCACTTGTTGGAAATCGGTACCGGTTGGGGTGGCATGGCGATCTACGCCGCCCGGCATTACGGTTGCCGGGTGACGACCACCACCATCTCCCGTGCCCAGTGGGAGCATGCCCAGGCGCAAGTGAAAGAAGCGGGGCTGGAAGATCGGATAACACTGCTGTTCAAGGACTACCGGGACCTGACCGGCGAGTACACCAAACTGGTGTCGGTGGAAATGATCGAGGCGGTAGGGCATGAACACTTCCGGGAATATTTTGAGCGCTGCTCCCGTCTGTTGACCAGCGATGGGCTGATGTTGATTCAGGCCATCACCATTGCCGATCAGCGCTACGAGCACGCCCGCAAACACGTGGACTTTATCCAGCGGTATATTTTCCCCGGCGGCTCGCTGCCTTCGGTCGCATTGATGAGCGACCTGACGCGCCGCTTTACCGATCTGAACCTGCTGCATCTGGAAGATATCGGCCAACACTACGCGCGCACCCTGAGAGATTGGCGGCTCGCCTTTGAGGCGCAGCTCGACCGAGTGCGGGCAATGAAATTCGACGAGCGCTTTATCCGGATGTGGGAATACTATCTGTGCTATTGCGAGGGGGGCTTTATCGAGCGCAGCATCGGAACCGCACAGCTGTTGATGGCCAAGCCCAAGTATCGTCCGGAGCCGGTCTGACGTGGAACTCAAACGGCACTACTGGTGGATCAACGCGGTCATTTCACAAATCGGCTGGTTTGTGTGCGTACTGCTGGGCAATGTACCGGGCGTGGCATTCACGTTTCTGTTTGTCGTGCTGCACTTCCGGTTCGCGCCGGTGCACCCGCGGGACTGGCTGGCCGTCTGTGTCGCGCTGCCCATGGGTGTTGCGCACGACAACCTGCTCGGCTACTTCGGGGTGTTGGATTACAGCGCTGAGTCCGCCTCTGGATTGGCGCCGGTCTGGTTGACCTGTCTCTGGGTGATCATGGCACTGACTCTGCATCATCCTCTGAAAGCGTTGTACGAACGTCCCTGGTTGATCGGCGTGGTTGGCGCGGTGGGTGGCCCCATGGCGTATCTGGGTGGCGTTCGTCTGTCCGGTGTGGAGTGGGGCCTGCCGGTCACTCAGGGTTTCCTGATCATGATGGCCATCTGGGTCTGGTTGTTGCCACTGCATCGGTGGCTGGTGTTACGAGGAGAACGGTTATGTGGAAAAGTCTGATATCAGGTGTGGCGGCAGGCCTGCTTCTGCTGCCGGCGGCTCAGGCACTGGCCGAAGAGAGCGAGTACGAGATCATTGGCGCGGCCTATCATGCCGACAACATAGAGCAGTTGCTGTACGAAGAGCGGTATACGCCGGTAAATGACAGCGGCAAGGGCGAAGTGCATTACGTGGACCCGGACGGAGAACGCATTGCCGAGAAAACCCTCGATTATTCCTACGGTGAAACCAGCCCGTCATTCGAGCTTCGGGACCTGCGGCAGGATCTGCATTGGAGTGCGCGCTGGAGTGACGATGAGGAGCAGATCCGCTTGACGCGAGGTTCCCGGGAAGAACCGGAAAGTGAATCGGTGGAGGTCAAAAGCCGACAGGTGATCGACGCAGGTTTCGATCCGTTCATTCAGAATCATTGGGATCGTCTGATGGACGGGGAGCGGGTGACCTTCCACTTCGCCTTTCCCAACCGACTGACCAACGTCCGGCTGCGCGCCGAGCGCATTGACGCCGACGNCTCGCCCATNCAAAANCANGAAGAGGACTGGGTGTATTTCCGTATCCGGGTGAACAGCGCTGTGCTGTCACTGTTCGCGGATAATCTGTACCTGGCNTATGANCCTGAGGACACACGNCTGATGGTCTTTCGCGGTCGTTCCAATATTCCGGACGCCGATGGAGAGGGACGGGATGTAGAGATTCACTATCGGTACCCCTGAGGTGCCGANAACATCCAGGGTCACGATGGCCCTGGCGTAAACCCTTCGGGTTGTTTGCCCTGTAGCTCGTAGGCGAAGGCAATGATGTGAGCCACGGCCCGGTAGAGGCTCTCGGGAATTTCGTCGCCCAGCTCCAGGGTCACGAGAAGATTCACCANTTCTCGGTTATCGCACAGCGGTACCCCCTCAGCTTCGGCAATGGCCATGATCTCCCGCGCCACATCGCCCTGGCCCTTGGCGCTGACGTGGGGCGCGTGGGTGCCGTCATAAAACAGAGCCACCGCCTTTTCAATCTCGTCCGGGGTGAACCCGTTGTNCCCGTCGGTGCGCCTGTTCATGTTGTGATGTCCACCAGTGAATAGNGAATGTCNGTCATGGGCCNGGGTGGGGCGCCTGTGTGGCATTCCANCTGGGTCACTTCGATGCCTTCTTTTTCCAGCCGCTGCTGCAGGTCGTTCAGNCGCGCGCGNATGGTGTTGGCGGTCTGCTCCTGTTCCGCCCACAGNCGNGTCGCCACTTTCTGATCCCGTACCGTCACCTGAGCGTGCAGGGTGCCGGCATCCGGCAACTCAAAACTGAGTTGCACCTGCCACTGACGGATTTTTCCGCTGCGTTTTCCCGTCTCGTTTTTTTCCGGCTCCGGCTCGATTCGAAGCAGTAGCGGTTGGATCTCCTGTCCCAGGCGCATGGGCACTTCCAGGGTCAGAGTCTGGGGCGCAGGGCCGGCGTCCGCCGGGGCAAACTGTTGGGTCAGGGCCTGGCTCTGCTGAACCTGAATCCGGGCCAGGCTGTGCAGCGTCAGTTGATGAACCATCTGTAATAGTTGGGTGCGCAGGCTCCGGTCGGCGAGTTCGGGTGCCGGGCGCGCTGATACCTGCTCCAGCAGCGCACTCAGATTCAGTTCATTGCCGCGCATCAGCTCCGGTGTCTGACCGAGCCGGCTCAGCTCCGTACGCACCTGGTGCAGTACTTTCAACAGTGCGCCTTTCCAGTCCCCGTTCAGGACCTGTTGCGCCGCAACATTACCGCCGCGCTCGGTTTGGGTCGACGCCACTCCGACTCCCGCTGCGTCGCGGGCCGCAGGGCGCAAGGCGGTCAGCAGTTTTTTCTCCAGAAACACACCGCTCTCACTCAGCGCTTCGCGCATTGCGCCCGGCCGGGTCAATTGACTGGGCTCCCGCAACTGCTGAGCAGCCTGTCTCAGTGCCTGTTGCAGGTTGCTGGAGAACAACGTCCGTTGTTGCCGGATGTTGAGTAGCTGGTCCATTCGTGCAAGGGGCGGGGAGAGGTCCGGGGCGTCCTTCATCGGGAGTGCCCGTCGCAGCGCCTCGCTGAGCAGCGCAGGTCCATCGCTTGCGCGGGGCGCGGATACGCCGGTCTGGAGCCCGCCCGCCTCGGAGAGCGAGGTCGCTTTGGGAGCGGCGAGCTGCCACAAGCGGTTTTCGGCCAGATAGACGGCCACCTGCTGCCCGGGTTTGAGTGGCCGATCAGTATAGGTCACCACGTTCTGCTGTTGCACGTTGAGTCGGACCAGCTTGAGCTGGGCGGCATTGAGCAACTGCTGCTCGTCGGCCAGACGGGCGAGCTGTTGGGTCCGATTGGCGCTATCGGGTCGGCTCTGCCACTGCAGTAAGGTGTCCACCAGGCGGTTGATCAATTGCTGGCGCTGCTCGGCCGTGACCGGCGCGACCTGACGGACCTCCGCCGATACCGCTGAGGCGGGGGAGCGAGCCAGGGATTCGGTCAGCAGGCGCATCAGGCCGGATTCGCCTGCGGGACGCTCGCCGGAGGCGGGGCGCGTCAAGGGCAGAATCGGATTTGTCGGAGACAGCTTATCAACCATGTCGGGTCCAATCGGGCTTTTCATTGTGGGGAGCGATGCAACCCCGTTATAATCCGTCGCTCACCAGTATAGCGGCCAGCGGGCCGTTTTCGTATGGCGAACGGCGGCACTATTTTGGCGGAGCTCCTCCTGACATTAGAGAACCTGACCTGCGAGCGCGATGAGCGCCCTCTGTTCAGTGGTCTGACCGCCCAGCTGTACGCCGGAGAGCGGGTCCAGATTCTGGGCCCAAACGGCTCCGGCAAAACCACGCTGCTGCGCACACTGGCCGGTATCGGCGCTCCCGCCCGGGGGCGCATTGAATGGCGCGGTACCCCGGTATCCGCCTGTCGCTGGGCGTTCCGTCAGTCCCTGCTCTACATTGGCCACGCCCCGGGCATCAAGGCGGCGCTCACCCCCCTGGAAAACCTGGCCTGGTATCGGGCGCTCGGTGCCGGCAGCCAGCAGGGCGATGCCGTGGCGGCTCTGGAGCGGGTCGGTCTGGCCGGTTACGAAGATATTCCCTGTTATCAGCTATCGGCCGGTCAACTGCGCCGGGTGGCTCTGGCCCGCCTGTACCTGTCCCGGGCACCGCTTTGGATTCTCGATGAACCCTTTACCGCAATCGACCAGAGAGGGGTCGCGGATCTGGAGCAGCAGCTTCAGCATCACACCCGTCAAGGGGGGCTGGTGATTCTTACGTCCCATCAGGAGGTCCGGCTGCCGGAGCTGCGCCCGCTCAACCTGCTCGATCATCCGCCGCGCGTGGAACAGGAGGCGGGCGATGAGTACTGAGGCCGGTAGCGCCTTTGTCGCCACCCTGAAGCGGGATCTCCTTCTGGCCGGTCGTCACCCTGGCGACTGGATCAATCCGCTGGTCTTTTTCCTGATTGCGATCACCCTGGTACCCCTCGGCGTCGGGCCGGAGGCGGCGCTGCTCGCCGTGCTGGCGCCGGGGATTCTGTGGGTCATGGCGCTGCTCGCGACTCTGTTGTCGCTCGATGGCCTGTTCCGCTCTGACTTTGACGATGGCGCTCTGGAGCAGTGTCTGGTCAGCCCGTCATTGCTCTACCTGACGGTCCTCGCTAAAGTGTTGGCCCACTGGCTGGTCACCGGGTTGCCCCTGACGTTGATGTCACCGCTGCTCGGCTTGATGCTGGCACTGCCGGAGGGCGGTTATGGGGTGCTGTGTCTGTCGCTGATGATTGGCACCATCACCATGAGCCTGATTGGCTCGGTCGGGGCGGCCCTGACCGTATCGCTGCGCCGTGGCGGATTG
The DNA here is from genome assembly GCF_002695945.1 of Marinimicrobium sp. Taxonomy (NCBI): domain Bacteria; kingdom Pseudomonadati; phylum Pseudomonadota; class Gammaproteobacteria; order Cellvibrionales; family Cellvibrionaceae; genus Marinimicrobium; species Marinimicrobium sp. Next base: position 12,499 of record NZ_NZQP01000043.1, read on the forward strand.
CTGCTGTCCCTGATCGTGATGCCGCTGTATGTTCCGGTGCTGATTTTCGGCGCCAGCGCCGTCAACGACGCCGCCCTGGGCAATCAGGTGGGGGTCGCCTTGGCCGTGTTGGGCACCTTTGGGGCCATGGCCGCCGTGCTGGCCCCGTTTGCGGCGGCAGCAGCCCTGCGCATCTGCGTCGACAGTTACTGATACAAGAATCTGAGGAGCACCACCGAATGGCTTCCTGGCAATGGTTTCACCGACTTGGCTCTCCCCGCTGGTTCTATGACAAGACCGGCGCCTGGCTGCCCTGGCTGACCGCCATTGCTCTGGTGTTGCTGGTGCTCGGCACCGTCTGGGGGCTGGCCTTTTCGCCTGAGGACTTCAAGCAGGGCAACAGCTACCGGATCATCTATATCCACGTGCCCGCCGCGTTTCTCGCGCTGGCGGGCTATTACGTGATGGCACTGTGCGGGGCGGTAGGGCTGATCTGGCGAATGAAGCTGGCTTTCATGGTGATGAAATCCGCCGCCCCCATCGGCGCAGCCCTGACCTTCGTCTCCCTGGTCACCGGTGCCATCTGGGGCAAACCCACCTGGGGCACCTGGTGGGCCTGGGATGCGCGCATTACCTCGATGTTGATACTGTTTTTCCTTTATCTGGGCATCATGGCGCTGCAGAGCGCCTTCATGAGCCGCGAGGCGGCGGATAAAGCCAGTGCCGTGCTGGCTCTGGTCGGCACCGTGAATATCCCGATCATCTACAAGTCCGTGGACTGGTGGTACACCCTGCATCAGCCCGCCACGCTCAAGTTGACGTCGGCGCCCACCATTCACGCCTCGATGTTGTACCCTCTGTTGACCATGATCCTGGCGTTTTACGTATTCTATGCGGTGGTGCTGCTGCGCTACACCCGCTATGAAATACTGCGCCGCGAGAGCCGTACCGGCTGGGTGCGAGAGCTGATTGCCCAAGAGGAGCGTCACTGATGAGTTTTTACTTTGACTCGTTTGCCGAATTTTTGCGAATGGGAGGGCACGGCCCCTACGTCTGGGTGTGTTATCTGATCACCTGGGGAACGCTCCTGTACCTGTTGCTGAGCCCGGGTATCCGCCGCAAGCGCTGGTTGCGCCGACAGGCGGCACTGCTTCGCCGCTCGGCGCGGTCAGCGGAGTAACCGGCGGCGGTGACGCCCCAATCCTGATACACTGCGGCTTCTTTCGGCCGCCTTCGTGAAGAGAAGTGAAGTAGCCTATGCATCCCGTCCGTCGACAACGTCTGTTCATGGTGCTTTTTGTGGTGGTGTTTTCCACCCTGGCAGTGGGTCTGATGGCTTACGCCTTGCGCGCCAATATCAATCTGTTTTACCCGCCCGGTCAGATCGTCTCCGGTGAGGCGCCGGTGGATACCCGGATCCGCGCCGGAGGCTGTGTGCGTCCGGGCAGCGTGCAGCGCTCCCAGAGTGGCGATCTTGAGACCCGCTTCGACCTGACCGATGGCGTGGTGGACTTCACCGTGACCTATGGCGGTATCCTGCCGGATCTGTTCGCCGAGGGAGAAGCGGCGGTGGTCAACGGAACGCTGGGAGCGGATGGCGTTTTCCGGGCCACGGAAGTACTGGCCAAACACGATGAAGAATACATGCCCCCGGAAGTCGCCGAAGCAATGTCGGCGGCCGGCGGCGATCATGACGAAGGCTGTGGAGTGATGGTTTATGGTCCCTGAGATTGGACATTTTGCGCTGATTCTGGCGCTGGCCTTCAGTCTCGCTCTGGCCACGGTTCCCCTGGCGGGCTCGCTGACCGGCAATCAGCTGCTGATGCACACCAGCCGCTCCCTGGCTACCGGTCTGTTCTTTTTTGTCGCCGTGTCGTTCGTCTGTCTGACGATCGCCTTTGTTCAGGATGATTTTTCCGTGTCCTACGTGGCCGGGCACTCCAACTCCCTGATGCCGGTGTACTACAAGATCAGCGCTGTCTGGGGCGGGCACGAGGGTTCACTGCTGCTTTGGGTGTTGATGCTGTCCGGCTGGACGCTCGCCATTGCACACCTGAGCAAAAGCCTGCCTCTGAGCCTGCGCGCCCAGGTGCTGGCGGTGATGGGTTTTGTGGCAATCGGCTTTTTACTGTTCATGCTGCTGACCTCGAATCCGTTTGACCGGCTGCTGCCGCTGCCGCCGGAGGAGGGCAGTGATCTGAATCCGCTGCTCCAGGACTTCGGGCTGATTGTGCATCCACCGGTGCTGTACATGGGGTACGTGGGGTTTGCCGTCAGCTTCGCTTTTGCTATCGCCGCACTGATCAGCGGCCGGATGGATGCGGCCTGGACCCGTTGGGCCCGCCCCTGGACCAATACCGCCTGGGCTTTTCTGACCCTGGGAATCGCCCTGGGGAGTTGGTGGGCTTACTACGAGCTCGGTTGGGGAGGCTGGTGGTTCTGGGATCCGGTTGAAAACGCTTCTTTCCTGCCCTGGCTGGTGGGTACCGCGTTGATTCACTCCATGGCGGTAACCGAAAAGCGAGGATTGTTCAAAAGCTGGACCCTGTTGCTGGCCATTTTTACCTTTGCTTTGAGCTTGCTGGGCACCTTTCTGGTTCGCTCAGGAGTGCTGACGTCGGTGCATGCCTTTGCCAATGACCCGGAGCGGGGCGTGTTCATTCTGATGTTCCTGTTGCTCGTGGTCGGCGGCTCATTGACCCTATATGCACTCCGGGCACCGGTGGTACACACCACAACGCGGTTCACGGCAACCGCGCGGGAAACGTTCCTGTTGGCCAATAATATCCTGCTGGTGAGCATCATGATCAGTGTGCTACTGGGCACGCTGTATCCGCTGATTGCCGATGCCCTGGGCTGGGGCAAGATTTCCGTGGGGCCGCCGTACTTCAACGTGTTTTTTGTCCCGCTGATGGGCTTGGTGTGCCTGCTTATGGCACCGGGTGTTTCCAGTAACTGGAAGCGGACCACCTGGCAGCAATTGCGTCAGCTTCTGTGGAAGCCTCTGACCATCAGTGTGGCGGGCGGTGCGCTGTTTCCCGCCCTGTATGGTGACCAGTATTCCTGGCAGGCCGGCCTAGCGGTGTTCTTCGCGCTGTGGATCGTCACTGCGGGCATCTCGGATTTGAGCTACCGGTTGCGTCACAGCGAACGCTGGTGGACCGGCCTGAGAAAGCTGACCTTGAGTTATTGGGGCATGCAGCTGGCGCACGCCGGTATCGCGGTCACTACGATCGGTGTCTGCCTGAATACCGTGTACACCGAGCAGCGGGATGTCCGCATGGCGCCCGGCGAGTCAGTGCGCACAAGCCACTATGAATTTGTGCTTGAGAGTGTTGAGCGGGTCCGTGGGCCCAACTATCTGGCGGATGAAGCCCGTATCCGCGTTTCCAAAGACGGTGAGTACCTGTTTCAGATGACGCCCCAGAAGCGACGCTATCTGGCCGGCGGCAACCTGATGACAGAGGTGGCCCTGGACCCGGGACTGTTCCGGGACCTTTACGTCGCCATGGGTGAGCCGCTGGAGAATGGTGCCTGGGCCATGCGGGTGCACATCAAACCGTTCGTACGCTGGATCTGGCTCGGGGCGATTTTCATGGCCCTCGGTGGGGGGCTGGCTGTGGCCGATAAGCGCTACCGCCGGCTGGCCCAGAAGGAAGCCGATAGTCACGCGCCTACCCTGGGAGGCGAGGTCACCGAATGAATCGTCTGAAGCTGTTTATCCCGCTGATGATTTTTGCAGTACTCGCGGTGCTGTTCTGGCGTGGACTGAGCCTCGATCCAACCGAAATGCCGTCCAGCCGAATAGGCGATCCGATGCCCGCGTTCAATCTGCCCACGGTACGGGATGCCGATGCGCAGATTACCGAGCAGACCTTCAAGGGTGAGGTGAGTCTGGTCAATGTCTGGGCCACCTGGTGCGCCGCCTGTCGGATCGAGCACCCGTTTCTGGTGCGGTTGGCCGAGCAGGGAATGCCGATTTATGGCATCAACTATAAAGACGATGTAGAAGAGGCCAAGCGCTGGTTGGCGCAGTTACATGATCCTTATCGTCTGAGTGTGGTCGATCAGGACGGTCGTCTCGGGGTGGATCTGGGCGTGTTTGGGGCGCCTGAGACCTATGTGGTCGATAAGCAGGGCGTGATCCGTCATCGCCATGTTGGGATTATCGACCAGCGTGTGTGGGATGAGGAGCTTGGGCCCTTGGTGGAGCGGTTGAAAGCCGAGTAGGGCGGATAAGCGCGAAGCGCGTCATCCACCGTTGGAGACTGCCGTGGTTCGTGTATGTGGAATGTGGCGGCAGAGGATGCGTAGGGCGGATAAGCGAAGCGCATCCGCCGTAACCCAACCTCGAATCGAACTTCTTGGCGGTCTACTGTCTTCGCCTGATCTCATTGGCAGCGCTCCGCGCTGCGCAGACCGGACGGGACTCATGGGCGCCGTCCATGGCGCCCACCCTTCGGGCAGCGCTTTGCGCTGTGCCAATCGGCTATCCTGCCGATTGGTCGAACCCGGAGCGCGGGTTCTCGCCCATCACATTCCACGATACATACGAAAAAGGCCCACACTTTCGTGTGGGCCTTTTTCGTATGTATGGCGGACCGGACGGGACTCGAACCCGCGACCTCCGGCGTGACAGGCCGGCATTCTAACCAACTGAACTACCGGTCCAACGGTAGCGTGAACGGATGTGGTGGGTGGTACAGGAGTCGAACCTGTGACCTACGCCTTGTAAGGGCGCCGCTCTACCAACTGAGCTAACCACCCCCGTTCAGGAGCTGCGTATTCTAATGAAACGAGGGCTCAGGTCAATTCCTTTTTGGCATTTTTTTCAAAAAACTTTCTCTGGCGAATTTATTCGGGTTTCTCGCCACCTGAGAGAGGGGCTTGTTATACTCTTCGCTCTCGAATCAGCAGAGGGGGCGTTTGCCTTGAGGTCATTGGTGCGGACTTGGTGGTTTATGGGGTGGCTGTTGATGTTGCCCTGGTCGGCGGCGCAGGGCGCCGTGGATATCCGTGAATTTGACAGCGAGACGGACCGGCAACGGTACCAGAGCTTTATTGATGAGCTTCGCTGCCCCAAGTGTCAGAACCAGAATCTGGCGGGATCTGATTCTCCGATTGCCAAGGACCTGCGTGATCAGGTCTACCGGATGATCAAAGAAGGGCGCGCCGACAAGGAAATCACCGACTTCCTTGTCGAGCGCTACGGCGACTACGTACTCTACCGCCCCCCACTGAAAGCGGCCACGCTGGCGCTCTGGCTCGGGCCGGTAGTGGTGTTGTTGCTCGGTATCATCATCCTTATCTGGGTAGTGCGTCAGCGACGCAGCAGCGGGCTGGCCCCGACCGAGACGGCCAAAAACCTCACTGATGCCGAACGCTCCGAGCTGGACCGGCTGTTGAATTCTTCCGACGACGAGAATCCCGAACGATGATGACTCCTTTGTGGTGGGTCATGGCCCTGATGGTGGTCGTGGCTCTGGCGTTTTTTCTTTGGCCCATGCGACGCAAGGCGACCGGTTCACACCTTGAACAGGTGCGCCGGCGCTACCTGGAAACCAATGTGGCGCTGTTTCGCAAGTACCTGGCGGAGCTTGAGGCCGACCGGGATGCCGGGCGCATCAATCAGGAAACTTTCGAGCAACTGAAACTGGAGCAGGAGCGAGCCCTGCTGCAGGAGGAGCGCGAGCTGGCCAGCAGTAAGCCGGTTCGCGGGCGGGCGCTGCCCGGCGGTCGCGTGCTGGTGATTGTGGCGGCGGCATCCATGGTAGGCAGTCTGGTGTTTTATGAGTGGCGCGGTGCCAGCGAAGATGTGTTTCTGGCAGATCTTCAGGCGAATAAGGCTCGTCTTGATCGGGAAGAGCGGATGAGCGACCAGCGGGTCGATCCCAGCCGGACCTGGGAGCTGGTGGAGCACATTCAGGCCCGCCTGAAAAAAGAACCGGACTCCACTCAATATCTGTTCCTGCTGGCGCACTATTCCCGCGAACTGGGCCACTACGACCAGGCGGTGGACGCCTACGAGCGGATACTTGCGCTCGAACCCGGCTCCGCGCGTATTCGTGCCGAATTGGCGGAAACCCTGTTCATCCGGGACGACAATCGGATTGGCGAGCGCGCCCAGACCCTGATCGAAGAAGCGCTGGCCGCCGACCCCCAGGAGACCACGGCGCTGGGTCTGGCGGGTATCAATGCCTTTGGTCAGCGCAACTTTCAGGACGCGATTGATTACTGGCAGCGCGCACTGGAGGTAATGAATCCGCAATCCGGCAACGCCATGGCGTTTCAGAGAGGGATTGACCGGGCCCGTCAGGCGCTAGGGGAGTCCGGTGAACCCCAGACAGCCGACGCCTCGGAGGGCAAGGTCAGCGTCACGGTTGAAGTGTCGCTTAGCGAGCAGGTCCAGTACGACGGTGACGAAACAGTGTTCGTTTACGCCCGTGCCTGGGATGGATCACCCATGCCCCTTGCCATTCAAAGGGTAGCGGCGAGTCAATTGCCATTATCCATTACTTTGGATGAAACTATGGCCATGTCACCGGCGGCCTCACTGGCCACAGTGGAGCAGGTAGAACTGGTCGCACGGCTATCGCCCAGTGGGGACGCTGTTCCTCAGGCCGGCGACTGGGAGGGGCGTATGGGTCCGGTTGACCTGGAGAACCGCTCTGAGCCCCTGACCCTGGTCATTGACGAGCCCATCGCCGAATAGCACAAATCCGTGTAGAATCCTCGCTTTTGCTGAGCGCTCCGAAGCCCGAGTCTTTGGAGCGCTAAAATTCTAATGATTTCAATGGGCTAGGCGACGGCAATCCGGGCGCCGAACGTCGAAACAGAGTGATAGGGACCTATGCGCCTCAAGTGTATCAAGCTGGTCGGTTTTAAATCCTTCGTCGACGCGACCACGGTCAACTTTCCCAGCAACCTGTGCGCGGTCGTGGGCCCCAACGGCTGCGGCAAGTCCAACATCATTGACGCCGTCCGCTGGGTAATGGGGGAGTCCTCCGCCAAAAACCTGCGCGGCGAAGCCATGACCGACGTCATTTTCAACGGTTCCAACGCCCGCAAGCCGGTGGGTCAGGCGTCCATCGAGCTGGTGTTTGATAACTCGGACAAAACCGTGCAGGGCGAATACGCCGCGTTCAACGAAATTTCCATCAAGCGGAAGGTCACCCGCGAAGCCCAGAACTTCTACTACTTGAACGGCACCAAGTGCCGCCGTCGGGATATTACCGACATTTTCCTTGGCACCGGCCTCGGCCCGCGCAGCTACGCCATCATCGAGCAGGGCATGATCTCACGCCTGATTGAGGCCAAGCCCGAAGAGCTGCGG
>NZ_NZQP01000044.1:0-56386 GCF_002695945.1 Marinimicrobium sp.
GCAAACGAATCTGGAAGGAAAAGTTCGTAGGCTGAACTTGACCTGACAGACACCATCGGAAAAACCGGTAACTGTCAGATCAAGTCTGAACTACTACATGTCAGGTGATCTGGCGTCTTCCATTATCGAGGGGGCACTACTACGCCTGCGTCCCGTGCTGATGACTGCGCTGGTTGCTAGCCTGGGTTTCGTGCCCATGGCGCTTAACACTGGAACTGGTGCCGAGGTGCAGCGTCCGTTGGCCACTGTAGTCATCGGTGGGATCATTTCGTCAACATTGCTGACGCTGCTGGTGCTGCCCGCGCTCTACAGTCTCGTCCACGGCGGGAGCCGCGCAAACCGGAAAGCTTAACAGAGGTAACCCTGGAGGTCGTGCGACCTCCAGGGCTTTTTTAGTCTCGCCACTACTACCGCTCATCATCCTCATCTGGTTAATCCCCCCTCCAAAACTTCCTTGTTGACGTTGGCTGGTATTTGACCGACTAACGAAATACGGTCGAGGCGTGTAAATCGACCAACTTGCAGACCTGCGCCGTCGTGGAGCGCGATTCAACTGTTGCCCCACTTGGCGTGAGGGATAGTTTGACAATGGGGTGTCTCTTGTAGCCAATCTCGATGGGTACGATACAAGCGTTTATACCTGTCTCTCTCTCGCCCGGAGTTCGTTTTAGAAGTGGTTTAGAGGGAGTTTTAGGTAGCTCATGCCGTTGTCCTCTTTTGGCGGGAAACTGCCTGCCCGCATGTTGATCTGAATGGAGGGTAGAATCAACTTCGGCATGCCCAGTGTGGCATCGCGTTTTTCACGCATCGTCACAAACTCGTCTTCGTCGACGCCCTCGTGAATGTGGATGTTGTGCTGCCGTTGCTCTCTTACGGTAGTTTGCCATTGATGGTGATCGCGTCCCTCGGATAGGTAATCATGGCACAGAAACAACCGAGTCTCGTCGGGCAGCGCGTACAGCTTTTGTACCGAGCGGTACAGAGTCCGGGCGTCGCCGCCGGGGAAGTCTGCTCGTGCAGTGCCGTAGTCCGGCATAAACAGCGTGTCGCCCACGAAGGCCGCATCCTCAATTACGTAAGTCAGGCAGGCGGGCGTGTGGCCGGGGGTATGCATGACTCGAACATTCAGTTCTCCAATCTTAAACTCGTCTCCTTCTTCGAAGAGTTCATCGAACTGTTTGCCGTCCTGTGAAAACTCCTGACCCACGTTGAAGATGTTTCCAAACTGGCAGACTGGCTCAAAGGCCAACGTCGCAACCCGGTCAAACTCTACACCTTTGGCGCACCCCGTGTCGGGCTGGAAGGCTTTGCTCGGCATCTGACGAACAGGGCCCTCTCGAGCAATATTTACCGTGTCTACCATAAAACCGATCCCGTCCCGATGATTCCGGTTTACCCCTACCGCCACCCGCCATCACCCGGTGATGGCTATCACATTCCCTGGGGCCGAGGCGCCATTTCCTTCGCCGCCCACCGTATCGGTCACTATGTGGACAGCACTCGTCAGTGCAGTTGGTTGGCGTTGAAAGGACGTCCCAACCCCGAGCTGGGAGAAGAGGCGCTCAAACAATGGTTGTCCCGAGACACGCTGGATAATCCCACGGATCCGTCGGTTTGGGAGCGGATCAATAGTGCGATGGCATGGGTGCTGAGGAAAATCAGCGTGGTGTTTGTGGCGCCGATTCAGGCGGCATTGATGGGCGGGCTGACCTTGGCGGACCGAATTGCGCTGGCCTTGCGGCAGGGCGTTGATGCGTCCAAAGACGCCGGGTTCTGGGTGTTGCGGTTGATGCGACGGATTATGAAGCTCTTGGGCTTTGGGGCGATTGCGGAGACGACGGCGGAGCTAACCAGAGAGCTCATGCGTTGGGTGCTGATCCGGTTGATCGATCGAATGACCCAGATGGCGCAGCGGGCTTTGCGGCAGTTGCGGGGTGGGTAACGGCGCTCTGTAGCTTAGTTTGTTTCGGTGCCCCTTCTGGGACGGGTAACGGCGGATGCGGGCTTCGCCCTTATCCGCCCTACGCGAGCTGCCGTGGTATCCGTAGGGGCCGAGCGCAGCGATTAAACCCCGCATCCGCCGTAAAGTCACTTGAAAGTGAATATTTTGGTGATCACTCGGTCCCCGGTTCATACCCAAGCACCGGGCTCAACCAGCGCTCCATTTCGGTCAGGCTCATGCCTTTGCGCTTGGCCAGGCTTTCCACCTGATCCTTCTGGATTTTCCCCACATTGAAATACTTGGATTTCGGGTGGGAGAAATACCAGCCGGAGACCGCGGCGGTGGGGTACATGGCAAAGCTGTCGGTCAGTTCGAGGCCGGAGTTCTTCTCCGCATCCAACACCCGGAACAGCGTCGCTTTCTCGGTGTGGTCCGGGCACGCGGGGTAGCCCGGGGCAGGGCGGATGCCCTGGTATTTTTCCCGGATCAACTCGTCGTTGCTCAACGTCTCATCCGGCTGATAGCCCCAGAACTCGGTCCGTACCCGGCGGTGCATATGTTCGGCAAAGGCCTCGGCCAGACGGTCGGCCAGGGCTTTGACCATAATTGCGTTGTAGTCGTCCCCGGCCGCTTCGTACTCCTTCGCGAGCTCTTCGGCACCGATACCGGCGGTGACCGCGAAGCCACCGATATAATCCTGCTTGCCAGAGTCCTTGGGCGCCACAAAATCGGCCAATGAATAGTTGGCCGGATCGTTACCGGGTTTCTGATTCTGTTGACGAATGTGGTGCAGAGTGTCGATCACCTTGCCCTTGTCATCATAAATTTCAATGTCATCGTGATTGACCGTGTTGGCGGGCCAGAGGCCGATGACCCCGCGCGCTTTCAGGCGTTTCTCGTCAATCAGCTTGCGCAGCATTTTCTTTGCGTCGTCAAACAGGTTGCGGGCGGCTTCACCGACGATTTCATCATCGAGAATTTTCGGGTACTTGCCGACCAGATCCCAGGACATGAAGAAGGGTGTCCAGTCGACGGTATCCAGCAGGTCTTCCAGTGGGTAATCATCAAAAACCTTCAGGCCGGTAAAGGTCGGGGCAGGGGGCGTGTAGTCGTCCCAGGCCATCGCCGGTGCATTCTCGATCGCTTTCGGGTAGGTGCGCAGAGTGCCGCGGGGTTTGCGGTTGGCGTTGCGCTCGCGCACCTTGTCGTATTCGGCCTGCAGGTCGGCAACGAACTTCGGGCGGTTGGCATCGGAGAGCAGGCTGCCTGCCACGCCAACCGCGCGGGACGCGTCAGCCACATAGACCACCTGGTTCAGGTTGAACGCCGGGTCGATTTTGACCGCTGTGTGGGCTTTCGACGTGGTGGCGCCACCGATCATCAATGGTTTATCAATACCCTGACGCTGCATCTCCCGGGCGACATTCACCATTTCATCCAGCGACGGAGTAATCAGACCGGACAGGCCGATGATGTCGCAGTTCTCCTCTACGGCCACCTTGAGGATTTTTTCGGTCGGAACCATCACGCCCAGGTCGACCACTTCGTAGTTGTTACATTGCAATACGACCCCGACAATGTTCTTGCCGATATCGTGCACATCCCCTTTGACCGTGGCCATCAGAATTTTGCCGTTGGGTTTGCTGGCCTCGGTTTTCTCCGCTTCGATAAAGGGCTGGAGGTAAGCCACGGATTGTTTCATCACCCGGGCGGACTTGACCACCTGGGGAAGGAACATCTTGCCCGCACCGAACAGATCGCCGACCACGTTCATGCCGTCCATCAATGGGCCCTCGATCACATCCAGTGGCTTGTCAGCGCGCTGGCGGGCTTCTTCGGTGTCTTCGATGATGTAGGCGGTGATGCCCTTGACCAGTGAGTGCTCAATGCGCTTTTCCACGGCCCAGCTGCGCCACTCGAGATCTTCCTTTTTCTCGCCGCTGCTGCCGTCGCCTTTGTACTTTTCGGCAATTTCAAGCAGGGTTTCCGTCGCGTCATCTTTGCGGTTGAGCACCACATCTTCGACTTTCTCTTTCAGCTCTTCGGGCAGGTCGTCGTACACCGCCAACTGGCTGGCGTTGACGATACCCATGTTCAAGCCGGCCTTGATGGCGTGGTACAGAAACACCGAGTGAATCGCTTCGCGCACCGGATTATTGCCCCGGAAGGAGAACGACACGTTGGATACACCACCGCTCACACCGGCGTGGGGCAGGTTTTCCCGGATCCAGCGGGTGGCCTCAATGAAATCCACCGCGTAGTTGTTGTGCTCGTCAATGCCGGTGGCAATGGCAAAAATATTCGGGTCAAAAATAATGTCCTGGGGCGGGAAGCCCACTTTGTCGACCAGAACGCGATAGGAACGTTCGCAGATTTCTTTCTTGCGCGCCGCGGTATCGGCCTGACCATCTTCATCAAACGCCATTACGACCACCGCTGCACCATACTTGCGACAAAGTCGGGCGCGCTCAATGAACTCTTCTTCGCCTTCCTTCAGACTGATGGAGTTGACGATCGGCTTGCCCTGAATGCATTTCAGCCCGGCTTCAATCACGGTCCACTTGGAGGAGTCGACCATCACCGGCACCCGAGCAATATCGGGTTCGCCGGCAATCAGATTGAGAAAGCGCACCATGGCTTTCTCGGAGTCCAGCATTGCCTCATCCATATTGACGTCGATCACCTGGGCGCCGCCCTCGACCTGCTCCAGGGCGACTTCGAGTGCAGTGGTGTAATCCTCTTCCACGATCAGACGCTTGAACTTGGCCGAGCCGGTAACGTTACAGCGCTCACCCACGTTGACGAACAGGGAGTCCTTGGTGATGTTGAAGGGTTCCAGGCCAGACAGGCGACAGGCCGGCGCAATGTCGGGCAGCGGCCGCGGGGCGTGCGTGGCCACGGCATCGGCAATCGCTTTGATGTGCTCCGGTGTGGTACCACAGCAACCACCGATAATGTTCACCAGACCGCTGGCCGCAAACTCTTCGACGACGGCAACCATTTCCTCGGGGGACTGATCGTATTCGCCGAACTCATTGGGCAGGCCGGCGTTCGGGTGCGCTGACACCCAGCAGTTGGCCACCCGGGACATTTCCTGCACGTAGGGGCGCAGTTCCTCGGCGCCCAGGGCGCAGTTCAGGCCCATGGAGAAGGGGCTTGAGTGGGCCAGGGAGTTGTAAAAGGCTTCGGTGGTCTGCCCGGACAGGGTGCGTCCGGAAGCATCGGTAATGGTGCCGGAAATCATCAGCGGCAGCTCAACACCGTTCTGCTCAAAATAGGTCTGTACCGCGAAGGTGGCGGCTTTGGCGTTGAGGGTATCGAATACGGTTTCGATCAGAATCAGGTCCGAGCCACCCTTGACCAGCCCGTCGAGGGCTTCCATATAGTTCTCGACCAACTCATCGAAGGTAATGTTGCGCGCACCGGGGTCGTTCACATCCGGTGAAATGGAGCAGGTGCGACTGGTGGGCCCAAGCACCCCGGCGACGAAGCGGGGTTTATCCGGGTTGTCGGCGGTGTACTCGTCGGCCACTTCCCGAGCCAACCGCGCGGCGGCCCGATTCAACTCCGGCACCAGGTCTTCCATTTCATAGTCGGCCATGGAGACACGGGTGGAGTTGAAGGTGTTGGTTTCGACGATATCGGCCCCTGCGTCGAGGTAGCCCTTATAGATGTCTTTGAGCATGGCCGGTTGGGTAATGGCCAGCAGGTCGTTGTTACCCGCGACGTCCTGGTGGTAATCCGCAAAGCGCGCGCCCCGATACTCGGCCTCGGACAGTTTGAGGTTCTGGATCATGGTGCCCATGCCGCCATCGAGAATCAGGATGCGCTCGCGCACCAGGCGATGGAGGGCGTCAATACGGGCTTGGCGATCGTCGGTCAGGCTCATGGATTACCTATCAGAGGGGATTGATTTGATTCGAAAGGGCATGGATTTTAGCAGAAATGGCGCAAGATCGCAGGTTCGAGCATGTTGAAGTGATCTCGCGGAAGACTTCGTCGCCGAGGGCTGCGGGAGGGAAGGGGTCTTTGAGGCACGCCGTAAACCCATCCATGGGGGCTCGATCGCCTGCCGTCCAGGCAGGCGACGTCCTCAAAGATCCCTTCCCTCCCTCCGCTGTGCCTGCATAGCGTTCCGGGAAATAGCACCCTAAATATCCGCTACATACCAATTCTGTATGGTGGATAAGGGGTGAAACCCCGTCATCCACCAAATAATGCCGCTGCCATGCTTAATTATGGTGGATGGCGCCCTCCGGGCTTATCCACCCTACGTCAAATTGTGGCACTGAGAGCCGGTGCGGGGTGTACCGTTTGTAGACTCTCTGAGGCATGGATGCCGATGAGAAGCCTCCAGGGATGGATTCACGGCGGGTCTACAAACGGTACACCCCGTGCCGGATCGGGCGTGACGCAGCTACTGCACTCTGTCCCAATTTTCTACCCCTTTGTCTCCAAGCCCAATATCCCGTAAAATACCCGAGTAAATCAATCAGGTATACGCCTGTCCCAGTATTGGAGGCCCGCACGCCACTATGGTCAATGTACAGATCACCGAATCCGCCCAGCAGTACCTCAAAGAGCTTCTGAACAAACAGAAGGACAGCGAGGGCGTCGGAATTCGCATGTTTGTTGCCAGCCCGGGAACCCCCCAGGCCGAGACCTGCATTGCCTACTGCCGCCCCGGCGAAGAAAAGGAAGACGACGAAATCGTCGAACTGACCGCCTTCAAAGCCTACTTTGAAGGCCGCAGCCTGCCATACCTGGAAGACGCCAAGGTCGATTACTCCCCGGACCGCATGGGTGGGCAGCTCACCATCCGGGCGCCAAATGCCAAAATGCCCCAGGTCAATGACGACAGTCCGCTCGAAGACCGCATCAACTACGTCCTGTACAACGAAATCAACCCGGGCCTCGCCTCTCATGGGGGTAACGTCAGCCTGGTGGAGATCACCGAGGACAACTACGCCGTATTGCGTTTCGGCGGCGGTTGCCAGGGCTGTGGGGCCGTGGAAGTGACCCTGAAAAACGGCGTTGAAGCGACGCTGAAAGAGAAGCTGCCCGAGTTGGCGGGTGTTCGGGATGTGACCGACCACACCGACCGCACCAACGCTTATATCTGACGCGATCCTCCGTAACCCGGCTTTACATCCGTGTTAACGGATGTAAAGCCGGGTTAAAGCCCGGTAAAACCGCTGCCAACCACGTCGTAACTGCCGCACAATAGCCGCTCCAATAAATACAGGCAGGAGCGATAACAACGGATGGTGGTTTCCCGGCAACTTTTCAAAAAAGCGGTGCTTGTCGCCGCGCTCGTTCTGATCACCTTGGCCGTGTTTCAATTCTGGCCGAGCGGTTCTAACGAAGAGGCGCTCGCCAGCGTCGAAGTCCGCCGTGGCAATATCGAGGCATTGGTTACCGCGACCGGCGTGCTGCAACCCCGCACCTATGTGGATGTCGGTGCTCAGGTGTCCGGCCAGTTGGAAACCCTGCACGTGCAGGTGGGTGATGAGGTCAAACAGGGGGATCTGCTCGCGGAAATTGACCCCACGGTGTACCTCGCCCGCGTCGATGGCACCCGAGCGCAGTTGCGCAACCAGCAGGCGCAACTGAAGGACCGCAAGGCGCAACTGACACTGGCCGAAATTCAGCTCCAGCGCCAGAAAAACCTCTTCGCCGAAGATGCGACCACCCGCGAAGCACTGCAAAGTGCGGAAGCGTCATTGCGTTCCGCCGAGGCACAGATCGAAGCACTGAGTGCCCAGATCGAGCAGACACAATCCACGTTGCGTGCCGAGGAAGCCAACCTCGAGTACGCCAAAATCTATGCCCCCATGGACGGCACCATCGTGACCATCGACGCCCGCCAAGGGCAGACGCTGAACGCCTCCCAAACGACCCCGATACTGATGCGCATTGCCGACCTGGACACCATGAGTGTCCAGGCCCAGGTGTCGGAGGCGGATATCGGCCAGTTGGAGGCCGGAATGCCGGTTTACTTCACCACCCTGGGCAATCAGGGGCGACGCTGGGAAGGGCAGTTGTCCCGGATTGAACCGACTCCCCTAGTCGAAAACAATGTGGTGCTCTATTACGCCCTGTTTGATGTGCCAAATCCCGGTGGACGCTTGCTGCCCCAGATGACGGCTCAGGTGTTTTTTGTCGCCGGAGCCGCTGACGATGCCCTGATCGTCCCGGTATCCGCATTGCGCTACGGAGAGCGGACTCAACGTAACACTGAAGCAGCTTCCCGGAGCGGACGATCGGCAACGGTTTCTGTGGTGAGCCCCGGCGCTGAGCCGGCGTTACGGGAGGTGCGCGTCGGTGTCACCGATCGGGTGCACGCGGAAATCCTGTCCGGGTTGAGTGAGGGCGAACGGGTTCTGCTTAGTGGACCGGAAAGCCGCAACCGGCGCGAGCAGGGTAGTGGCATTCCACGGATGTTTCGCTGATGTCGAGCACCCCCATCCTGAGCTTGTCCGGTGTTACCAAGAGCTACCACAACGGCGAGCTTGAAACCCGGGTACTGCACGGTATTGACCTGACGGTTTACCCCGGGGAGTTTGTCGCCATCATGGGCGCCTCCGGCTCGGGTAAATCGACCCTGATGAATATCATCGGTTGCCTGGACAAACCCACTGAAGGCCAGTATTGCTTCAACGGGCGCGACGTTGCCAATCTCTCGCCGGATGAGTTGGCCCAGTTGCGTCGGGAGTCTTTCGGCTTTGTCTTCCAGAGCTACAACCTCCTGCCCGGCGCCAGTGCACTGGAGAATGTCGAAATGCCGGCAATCTACTCCGCGCTCACACCGGCCCAGCGGCGCGAGCGGGCCCGGGAATTGCTGTCCACACTTGGACTGGCTGATCGGCTCGACCACAAACCCAGCCAATTATCCGGTGGTCAACAGCAGCGGGTTTCGATTGCCCGGGCGCTGATGAACGGTGGCCAGATCATTCTGGCAGACGAGCCCACTGGCGCACTGGACAGTCACAGCGGACGGGAAGTGATGGCGTTGTTGCAGTCCCTGTCTGCACAGGGCCACACCATTGTACTGATCACTCATGATCCGGAAGTAGCCAAACACGCCCATCGGCGTATCGATATCAGTGATGGTCGGATTGTCGCCGATCCGGGCGCGGCTGAGCCGGTATCGGACGCGGAGCAGCTGTCCGACCAGCCCGCTCCTGATTGGCACCGCGACCCGCCGTTTGCCAACGAGCTGACCGAAGGCACCAAAACCGCCCTTCGCTCATTGGGCAGTAACCTGTTCCGAACGGCACTGACCCTGTTGGGTATTGTGATTGGGGTGGCCTCGGTCATCACCATGCTTGCCATCGGCGACGGCGCGCGCCAGGACGTGGTGGACCGGATCAGCTCCATGGGCAGCAATCTGTTGCTGGTCCGACCCGGCGGGCCAGACCAGCGCGGAGGGCGCTGGAGTGTGACCACTCTGGTACCGGAAGACATGGACGCGATCAACCAGACCGTACCCAATATCATTGCGGCCATTCCCGAGCTGACCGGCGGCCAGACACTGCGCTACGGCAATTCGGATCACCGCGCCGAGATCAACGCGACCTCCTACGCGTTTCCGGCAGCGCGCCAGTGGTCGGTGGCGACCGGCAGCTTTTTTACTCTGGAGCAGCAGAACAACTACACCTCGGTGGCGGTTCTGGGGCAGACCGTCGCGGATTCGTTGTTCGGCGAAAAAAATCCGCTGGGTGAGTACATCATGATTCACAATGTGCTCTTTCAGGTCATTGGGGTCATGGAAGAGCGGGGCGCTTCGCCCATGGGGCAGGATCAGGATGACGTGGTGCTGGTGCCATACACCACCGGCAGCCTGCGTCTGTTTGGCCAGCAACACCTGCGCAATATTACCGTTGCGGTTGCGGATACGGACCGGATGAATGCCACCCAGGATGCGGTACACCAATTGCTGCTGCAACGCCACGGCACCGAGGACTTCCAGATTCGCAACATGGCGTCATTGATTGAGGCGATCTCCGAAACCCAGGACACCCTGACCTGGCTGCTCGGCTCCATTGCCGCCATTTCCCTGTTGGTTGGGGGGATCGGTGTAATGAATATCATGTTGGTCAGTGTCACCGAGCGTACCCGGGAAATCGGTATCCGCATGGCAACCGGCGCGCGAACACGACATATTCTGCAACAGTTTCTGATTGAGGCGCTGGTGGTGTCAGCTCTGGGTGGCTTGATTGGCGTCGTGTTGGGGCTGTCCGTGGCAGCGGCACTGAGCTATTTCGGCACGCCCATTTACTACTCCCTGTTGCCGGTGGTGCTGGCGTTCAGTTGCGCCTTTGCCACCGGCCTGATTTTTGGTTATCTGCCCGCGCGCAAGGCCTCCCGGTTGAATCCGGTCAACGCCTTGGCCACGGAGTGAACGCGATGAAATGCAACGTTTTTGCGGCCTGCTGCAGCCTGAGTGTTCTGGTGGGCTGTGCGAACATCGACCCTGTGCCGCGCCCCGAGATTGATCCCGACCTGACCTGGAACAGTGTTCTGGCAACATCCGGCGCGCGAGAGGGCTCGAGTTCCTTAGCGAGCTGGTGGCAGGCGTTCGGCGCTGAACCGCTCGACGCCCTGATGCAGCAGGCCTTACAGAACAGCCCGGACCTGATGGCCGCCGAGCAGCGCCTGCGCCAGGCGGATTGGCAGATGCGTGCGACGGGCGCCTCGGTCTATCCAGGCCTCAATGCCGGCGCCGGAACCAGCGTGCGCAGTGACCAGGACGTCGAGGGCGATAGCCGCTCTTCGGAGTCGACCTCCGCCAACCTCGGGTTGAGTTATGAATTGGACCTGTGGGGCAGGGTGGCGGCGGAACGAGCGTCCGCCCGCGCCGGTTTTCGTGCCAGTGAGCAGGATTACCGCGCCGCTTACCTTAGCCTGACCGGCGCCATTGCCAACACCTGGTTTGAATATCAGGCGCTGCACGCTCGCATTCAGATAGCCCAAGACAATATGGCGCTGAGCGAGCAGGTGATGACCGTCGTCGAGGTGCGCTATCGAAACGGCGTAGCCAGTGCGGCAGACGTCGCCCGCCAACGCACAAGCCTGTTGTCTCAGCGTGCACAGCTTCCGCCGTTGCAATTTCAGGCGCAACAGACGCGCCGTGCCCTGGCGGTATTGCTGGGAGCCATGCCCCAAACACTATCGGTTGAACCGCAGGCACTCAGCGACATCCGCTTGCCGGATCTGAAGGCCCAGCCGCCCGCGGAAGCCATTTTCGCACGACCGGATGTGGCACGAGCCGAAGCGCAACTGCAAGCCGCCGATGCGGACGTGGTGGTGGCACGTCGGGCTTTTCTACCCTCCCTGAGTCTGAGTGCCGGTTTCAGCCTATCAACGGCGGAACTGTTTTCGTTGAGCGATGCGCGGGAATCCGACAATGCCGGCCTGTCCCTCAGTCAGTTGATTTTCGATGGCGGACGCACGCGTGCCCAGAGCCGTCGGACGGAGGCGAGACGCCAGGAACTATTGGCTCAGTACCGGAATACACTTCTGGTGGCGTTACAGGAAACCGATGATGCGTTGGGACGTGTGACTCTGGAGGCCGGGCAGGAGACAAGCGATCAGGCGATTCTGGTGGAAGCGGAACGGGCGCTGCGGCTTACGGAAGTGCGGTATCGGGAGGGCAGTGATGACCTGTTGACCCTGATCGACGCTCAGCGGAACCTGTTTCAGGCGAGGGAGCAGATAGTCGAGCGGCGCTTGAGTCGGTTGTCGGCGACGGTGGCTCTGTATCAGGCGTTGGGTGGTGTTCAGTAGGGAATTGGGGCCGTGCGGTTAGGGGCAACGTCAAGTGAGGTAATGGCGGATGCGCGCCGGTGGCGCTTATCCGCCCTACGAATGGTTCGGCGGTTGCGTAGGGCGGATAAGGGCGAAGCCCGCATCCGCCGTCACCATACCTGCCGCTACTTCTTCACCCGCTCCTGAAGATGATCCTTGATCTTCTCCCGCATATCCTTCAACGCCTGAACGGTGGTATCCCAATCGATACAGGCATCGGTAATCGACACCCCATACTTCAGGTCTTTCAGATTCTCCGGAATCGGCTGGTTACCCGCGCCGATATGGCTCTCCACCATCAGACCAATAATCGAATCATTGCCTTCCATGATCTGATTGGCCACGTTCTCCATCACCAGCGGCTGAAGCTCGTGGTTTTTATTGGAGTTGGCGTGACTGCAGTCGACCATGATGTTGGGCGGATTGACCCCGGCTTTCTCCAGCTCCTGCTCGCACATGGCGACGCTCACCGAATCGTAATTCGGCTTGCCGTTGCCACCGCGCAGTACCACGTGGCCGTAGGGGTTACCACGGGTGTGGACAATGGAAACCTGGCCTTCGGTGTTGATCCCCAGAAACCGGTGCGGTTTGGAAACCGACTTCAGGGCGTTGATCGCCACGGTCAGGCTGCCATCGGTACCGTTTTTGAAGCCCACGGCTCCGGACAGGCCACTGGCCATTTCCCGGTGCGTCTGGGATTCGGTGGTGCGGGCGCCAATGGCAGACCAACTGATCAGGTCCTGCATGTACTGGGGCGAGATCGGATCCAGCGCCTCGGTGGCGGAGGGCAGGCCCAGCTCGGCAATATCCAGCAGCAGCTTGCGGCCCATGTGCAGCCCTTTCTCGATCTTGAACGAGTCGTTCAGATCGGGGTCGTTGATCAGGCCTTTCCAGCCGGTGGTGGTCCGGGGCTTCTCGAAATAGACGCGCATCACCACATAGATGGTATCGCTGACCTCGTCGGCCAGTTTCTTCAGACGCTGGGCATAATCCATCGCCGCGTCCACATCGTGGATGGAGCAGGGGCCAATTACCACAAAAATCCGCGGGTCTTTACGGTCGAGGATATTGCGAATGGTTTCCCGCCCCTGGGTGACAACCTCCCGGGCTTTGTCGGTCATTGGCAGCTCGCGCTTGAGGTCGGCCGGTGAGATCAACAGCTCCTGGGAGACAACGTTGAGATCGTCTATTTGCGTGTCGGTCATTAGGGTTAGTCCATAGAGTGTTTCGAGAATACGGCACCATTCTACTGAAAATGGGGCACTTTTTGGGAGAAATTTGCCGATGGGGTTGATAGTTTTTGGATAATTTGATCGGCTGCTTATTATCTCTGGCAGTTGTCGCTAATTGCTTTACCGACATTAAGCCCAGATTGGCGGTGACGTCCGGGCCGGGAAGGGGAAGCCCTTTCAAGACACGCCGTAAACCCATCCCTGGGGGCTCGACGCGCGGAGTCCCTCCGCTTACGGTCTTGAAAGAGCTTCCCCTTCCCGGCCCTCAGTGCCAGCGTAACGTTTCGGGAACTAGCGCCTGTGTGATCTTTACGTTGGGTTACGGCGGATGCGCGCTACGCGCTTATCCGCCCTACGCAACCTCCTGAGCCACGCGAAGGCCGCACCCGTCGCCGCAACCCCCGCAATTACGCACCGCACGAGGTCACATCCGTCGCCGAGGCCCCCGCAATTACGCATAGGGCGGAGCCGAGCGCAGCGGTATGACCTGCATCCGCCGTAACCCAAACCTACCTCATCCGCCGCTTCCCGTCCCTGATGCATCAAAGAGGTTAAACGGTGACTTCAACCAACCGCTTTTCCGAGGCCAGCAGCGGGAAATACAGGGCGGTTTTGATGGGGCGGGTTTCGCCCAGGTCTTGCATCACCTTGGCGTAGCGCGCCAACTGCGGCGTATAGGTCGCCACCTCCTGCGTCACAAACGCCTCCGGCGACTGATCCGCCTCCGGTTGGCTGCTCTTGTAATCCACAATCCAGCGCACACCGCCATCCACAAATGTCCGGTCAATCACCGACTCGCGTACCTCACCGCCCACAGCATGATGAATCGCCAGCTCACAGGCGCTTTCCTCATGGGCCGGGTCCAGCAGCCAGCGACCGTCCGGGTCGGTCAGCGTCTGATGCAGCCCCCAGCGAATCTTCTCCAGAGCCTCCGCAATCGTGTCCGGCTCCCAGCCGAACTGGCGCAGCTGCAAGGTCCAGAATGGGCGCTGCTCCTCCGCCCAGGCCTCGGACCAGGCATCCAACGGCTGCTCGCTCAACCGCTGTAGCTGGTTGTGCAATACGGTGCCGGTATGGCGGGCCAGGCGAGCGGCCGGGGCTTCCACTTCCGGAAGGTTCTCCTCGTCGCCAAACTCCCGCCCCCGGTATGCCTGTAACACGGTCACCTCGGAGGGTGCCGGCGCCTGCCAGTCTGGGGGCAGGCGCAGAATGTGTTGGAGTCCCTCGTAGGCGTGGTCACTGTTGGCGCTTGCTGAGGGCGATTGGGTGCCCGCCGGGGCGCTCAACATCTGCGCCTGTACGGGCTCCCAGATGGTGCGTAACAGGGAGCCCTGGCGGGGGGCGCGAGGCTTGCCGCTGCGCGCATCCAAACCCACGCAGGCCAATAAATGCAGGCGTTTGACCGCGCGGGTGCAGCCGACGTATAGCAGCCGGGTGGCCTCGAAGCTGTCCCGCAGCTTGGCTTCGTTGCGCATGAATTGGTAGAGCGGGTCGGTATCGGTGCCGGTGGGAGCCAGCGGTCCCAGCAGCAGTTGGCGTTCCCCGGCCTGATTGATCCGCTGTTGCCAGAGCAGCAGCTCTTTGTCGTCGTTACTGCTGGCCCGGTCCAGCCCCGGAATGATGACGGTGTCGAACTCCAGCCCTTTGGACTTGTGCAGGGTCATCACCTGCAGGCGCGGGTCGGCGTCGGCCCGGGGGGCAGCGAACAGGCTTTCGACGCCGCGCTCGAAGGTGTTCCAGTCCCGCAGGCCGCCGCCGTGCTGGTGCTTTTCCACCAGGTTGAAGTAGCTCGGAATATCCTGCGCGTCGCCGGGCTCGGCCAGCAGAGCCGGGCCGCCCAGCGCCAACCAGACGCCCTCGATCCACTGGCGTAGGGGCTTGCGATGACGCTCCCGCCAGGCGGGCTCCAGCACGGACATCAGTCGATCCAGGCACCGCCGACCGGTGTCGCTGATTCCGGAGATTCGATCGCGTTCCTGCAGCTGCTGCCAGATCATCGGCCAGCCGTACTTGGGCCAGGGGTTCTGCGCACCGAGATCGGTGGTGACCAGTGCGTGCAGGTCGTTCAGGTCGAGACCACACCAGGGGGCGCGCAGAATCGAAAGCCAGGCAATGCGGTCGTCCAGGCTCAACAGGGCTCGCGTCAGGGACATCAGGTCGACAATCGCCATGCGACTGGCGAGTCGGTCGATTTCCGTGGCCTGCCAGTGCAGGCCGCGCCGGGCCAGGGCGGGGAGTATCCACTGCAGGTGCGGTCGGCTGCGCACCAGAATCGCCACCGAGTCTTCCTCATCGGCGGCCAGGGCCTGCTCGGCGAGCTCGGCGACCGACTCGGCTTCCTGCAGTTGCGCCAGGGTCTTGTCCGGGCTGGCCTCCGGGTTGACGGCTTCACTGTCGGCGTCGTCCGAGTCGTTCTGATGCAGACAACCGTAAAACTGGACGGCTTCATTCTCGAGTGGGGCATTGAAGGCGATGGACGGTGAATAGCGCACCGCACCCCGGCCAATATCGTCCCGGGCGGGAAAGGCCCGGGAAAAAATATCGTTGACCCAGCGAACCACGTTGGTCTGGGAGCGGAAGTTCACGGTCAGATCCAGCGCGGTCATGGGTACCTCGCCAATGCCGTGCTCACGGGCGTCCAGGAACAGGCCCACGTTGGCGTCGCGGAACCCGTAGCAGGACTGCATGCCATCACCGACGATAAACAGCGTGCGGCCGTCGTCGGGTTGCCAGCCGGCGGTCAGCTGCTCCAGCAGCCGTAACTGTGGGGCGGCGGTATCCTGAAATTCGTCCACCAGAATATGCTGAATACGGTAATCCAGTTTTAGGGCGATATCCGTTGGGTTTTCTTCATCCCCCAGAGCGAAGCTGGCTGCCTGGGCAATGGCACTGTAGTCGGTGGCGCCCAATTGTTTGAATATCAGGGTCAGCTCGGCGCTGAGCAACGGCAGCAGACGGGTCAGGCTGTCGAGCAGTTGCCACTGGCTTTCGGTGTATTCCGCGGGTGGTAGCTGGCGCACGGCGTGCAGCTGCTCGGCCAGGTCCGGGGTTTCTTCCTGAATCTGTGCGACCCACTCGCCGTACTGCTCTTTCAGTGCAGCGCCGGGTTTGCCCGCGGGGAAGCCTTCCTTTTTGGTCAGCCGCTTGCGCCACTCCCCCTTGGCGGTGAGCATCAGTTCAGCGAGCGCCTGCCAGTCGGCCACCGTCGACGGGCTCGGATCGGGCAGGGCGGTGATGCCTTTCAGGCGCAGAATCGGGCTTTCCGGGTTGTCCTGCTCGACGTTCGTGGCGGCCTGATCGGCCAGGTGGCAGAGATCGCTGGCGTGGTAGCCGATGCCTTCGATCACCCGGTTCAGTTGTTCTTCAATTACATCTTGCAGTACTGCCTCAAGGTAGGGGCGGGCGTGGGCCTGTTGAGCCTCGAGCATCACCCCCAGCCACTGGTCCCGCTTGGCCAGCAGACGCATCAGCAGCGTCTCGATGGCCGGCAGGTTGGTGTCCAGGTGACGCAGCAGGCGCTTCAGGTCCTCCCGGACGGTGTCGTCGGTTTCCAGGCGGGCCAGGAACTGATGTACGGCCTGGCGATAGGCGAGTTCCGGGGCGTCCAGGGTGTCCGGTTGCGCGCCGAGCTGGCTGTCCAGGGGCAGTTGCCGGGTGATGGCGCGACACAGACTGTCGATGGTCTGGATGCGCAGTCGCTGTGGACTCATCAGCAGTTGCCACTGGCACTCTTCGTCGCGCTGCAAGACCGCCTGAGCCAGACGCCAGGTGCGCCGGGCGTGGGGGTTGTCCGGCTCCGACCGTTCGGCGGCCTCGCGCAGGGCCGCCATGATGCGGTCCTGCATTTCCCCGGCGGCTTTGCGGGTGAAGGTGATCGCCAGTACTTCTTCCGGAGCGTCGCAGCGGGCCAGCAAGGTCAGGACGCGCTGAGTCAGCAGCCCGGTTTTCCCGGACCCGGCGGGCGCCGCCACCGCAAAGGAGCGGGTCGGGTCCAGCGCCGCCTGCCGGGCGTCGAAGTCCGGGGGCGCATCGGGGCTGAAGGCGCCGTGGGGGAGGTTGTCCAGAGTTGTTGGGTCCATAAAAAGAACGTGTCAGGTTGGTCGAAAAGTTGGGTAACGGCGGATGCGGGCTTCGCCCTTATCCGCCCTACGGGTAGCGCTTCAGGTGGCGTAGGGCGGAGCCGAGCGCAGCGGTATGACCCGCATCCGCCGTAACCGAACCCGGCCGCATCCTCCGTTGCTTTGGTTTACAAAATAAACCGCGCGACGGTATCGGCTTCCAACACCCGGTTTAACGGTACCAATTGCCCGCTGTACCGCTGCGCCTTGGCGTCCTTGAAATCCACCCGGGCATCGCCGGCCATGAAGGTCCGGGCCAGGTCGCTCAGTACCTCGCGCCACTCGGCCCGCTGAGCGTCCCAATCCTCGCTGGGCTTGACGCCGGGTGGGGGCGTACTCAGGGCTCCGAGGCCAATCCACTGCAGCGCTTTCGGGTTCAACTGCGCAAAGGCGATACCGCTGACCGGGTCTTCCTCGGTGACCGCATACAGCGGCAGCTGGGGTTCGTCGGGGCGCGGGCCCTGCCACTGATTGGCATTGAGGTCGGCGCCGGTTTTGTAATCAATCAACAGTCGCTCGCCGTTTTCCAGCTCGTCGATGCGGTCGATAAAAAGCGTCAGGTTCAGGCCATTGAATTCAATCAGCCGGCGTTGCTCGGTGGCCACGACGCGGAAGGGCGGGCGTTGTTTTTCCAGCATCAACCAGCGCTGTACCATCCGGCTCAATCGTTCCTGCTCCAGGGCACAATACTCCGGCCCCAGTTCCCTCGGTCGCCGCTGACGGATCGGCGCCAGGGTCTGTTCACAGGTGCGACTGATGAGGTCGTTCAGCGCCTCCTCTTCAATGGCGTGCAGTTGCGAGGAGTCCCTCAGGGTTTTCCACACGGTGGCCAGCACGCCGTGCAACACCGTACCGCGCTCGGCGGCGGAGAGGCCCAGTACCGGCGCATCCGGGAGCTGGGCCCCCAGACGCAGTTGGGCGAAGGCGTTGAACGGGCAGGCTGCCTGATGCTTGAAAAGCGAACTGCCGCCGGGCGCTTTGCTGCCGGCGGTGATGCCGGGTCCCTTGGCGCTGTGTACCGGTGTGAGTTCTCGGGCTTCCTCCAGAATGGCCTCGAAGGCCTGTCGGGCACTGATGGGCTCCGGGACCAGTTCGGCCAGTGGGGTCTCCGGCAGGGCGCGAATCAGCGGGCTGGGTGACAGGTCGCCCTGATCGTCGCTGTGGGGTGCGCTGAATACCACCTGTTCGGCGCATTGCCGGTAGTGGTCGGTCAGGCTGCGGGCAAAGTGCAGTTCCCGCTCGGCGCTGGCGTGGGGCATCTGNCGGTCCCGCTGCAGTTCGAGCGGCAGCAGGGGGTTGGGGGCNGGCACNGGGGGCCANTGGCGCTGATGCAGGCCCAGNACCCAGCAGTGGCTGAAGCGCAGNCCGGCNCCCTCCAGGGCCCCGAGAATCTGAATGGGNGAGTCCGGNGTCTGGGCCTGAAANGGGGTCTGTTGGGCCAACTGGTTCAGTTGNCTCAGGGCCTGAGTCAGACTCAGGTCGGCGCCGGTGGCCTCCAGAGCGGCGAAGGTTTCCAGCAGCTCATGCCAAAGCCCCAGTTGCTGGAACTCCTGACTGTCCAACCGGCGCGGGCCGGGCCAACCCAGGGTGTCCAGTTGCTGCCGGAAAANCTGGGCCCACTGGCGCGCGCTGGTGGATCGGGGCATGCGTCGTCGCTGCTCGTCGAGTAGCTGCAGNCGCCGGTTCAGCGTCGGTGCCTGTGCGGTGGTGTCGGGCGNAAGCGCAGGGCTTGCTTGCGCCTCACTCAGCCANTCGGTGATCACNTGGCCATGAAAGCGCAGGTCACTGCCGGTGAGTTCAAATTTGCCCTGNTCCCGCAGCCGNGTGACCCACTGCGCGCGNAGTACGGNCTCCGNATCCGGNTCCCCCCAAAACGNGTTCTGAAGCAGTTGGCACACCTCGCTCAGCGGCCACTGATCCCGCAGTAGGCCGAGCAGGCTCAAGGCGGCGTGAATCAGTGGCGTCGCGCCCAGCGGTACCCCGGCGGAGAAGTTGAATGGCAGGGTGTAACGGGGCGTACCCGGCAGAGGAACGGTGGGCTCGAAAACCTCGGCGAAGATCCGCTCCACCTGATCCCGTCTCTGGCCCAGGTCCGGTACGATAATACCGATGACCGCCTCCGCTGATGCTTGTAGTTGGCGCAGGCTCCACAGGGCGGCGGCGCGCAGCTCGGTGTCCGCATCCGGGGCCGCGACGCGATGTAGGTGGTTGTCGCGGGTGCCTTTGGGGGAGAGCGCGACGCGTTCGAGCGCNGCGGCTTCCAGAATCCGCTGATGCAGGGGAGGCAGGTCGTCAAAACCGAGTAGCCAGAGGCGGGGCTCGGGCTTCAGGGCACCGGNTTCATAGGCCTGGGCGACAATCTGCTGGCCGGCTTCCGGTGTCATCAATCGACGACTCGCCAATCGCTGCTCAAAGTGCTCGGCCCAGCNCAGGAAGCTGCGGCTATTGCCGTTCAGATAAGGATCCTGCCGGAGCGTATCGGGCGCCACCTCCCACAGCGTGAGTGCGCGCAGCGCCGAGTCGGCCTGCTGGGCCAAGGGGTCCGCCTGCAGAAGGGTTTGGGCTTCATCCGACTGACCGATCACTTGCTCCCAGACCCATTGGCGTTGGTGGCGGCTGGCCAGTGCCCGGTCGCAACCGGGGTAGCCCCGGCTCACCAGTGTCTGCCACTGCTCATCCAGCCACCGGTTGAGAGGCCATACNCGTGGGGCGGCCCAGGCCTTTTTTCCCTGCTCGCGCTGATAGTGGCTCCAGGCCTTCAGCAGGTGNCGCCGCAGGCGATCGTTAGCAGTGATGATGGGTTCACCGGCGTTCAGGGCGGGTAGCAGGGGGNCGAGATCGAATAGGGANGTTGCCATGNTGCTCCGGNGTTNTNGGTCGTTGGGGCANTGCGCGAAGAATAGCATGACCGGCGCGAGGCTTCAGGGGGGCGCTTGTTCCATTGAACGAATGATGCGCCAAATTCTGTGCTAGTCTTGAANNAGCTGTCAGAAAAACGAAGGNAGGCGGTGCCCACGGAGCTTTNACGGGGTNACCATTGANCGGGGCCGCCATTCAGNGGAATACAGATGCCGTTGATGACATCGATCAACACCAANCTGTTGGCGATCGTGGTCTTGTTCGCAGCGATCAGNGGGGTNTTGATCGGTTTGTGGCAGGGNGCAGAGGAGTCGCGNCGTCTGCANCAGGGGTACGACGAGCGNCTTCANATGCTGGGNGAACGTTACCGGGATCGCCTGNCTCAGGAGTTTGCNCGTCGCCAGAATCTGCTGGTGGCCACTCGTGATGCTCTGGCCGATTCANTGATCCGCACTGCCGGGGATACCGTNCCTCTGGACTTTGGGTTNCAGCGCGACCCCGATGGNGCGGTACGGGAGTACNTGGGNGAGTCNGGCNTNTTCATNCACCGGGANTCNCCGATCACCGACGATATGCGCCGNNTGGTGTACCACACCAACGGTACCTGGTTGAATATCGAGCCTCTGTTGAAGACNCAATTCAATGCCTTTTATCTGATCACCAAGGACCGGGTCAGTCGCATCTGGCCNGCCTCNCTGGTATCCGGGCACTTNCCTGCCCACGATGTGACCCAGGAAATTTTCTACACGCTTGCCGCTCCCGNTGAAAATCCCCTGGGNAAACCACGCTGGACCCCTATTTATTTNGACTACTACCCTCAAGTCTGGACCACGTCGTTACTGGTGCCGCTTTACGTCAATGGTCAGTTTGAAGGTGTGNTAGGGGCGGACCTGGATATGTCGTTNCTGTTCAGTCAGATCAATCAGTTGGAGTCGGACTTCGAATCCCTCAACGGGTTTATTTTCAGTGCCGANGGCGAACTGATCCTNCANGGCGATCAGTCGCTCAGNGCACCGGCCCAGCAGCGCGGNGANTANGAGGTGTTCAANCANCGGGCCGAGTTGAGCCCGGGCATGCGNGAGTTCATCGACCGGTCCCGGTCGGGNCAGTGGCCNCCCGGCGGNGTCTATANCCANGAGNTNCGNGGNGATANNCAGCNNATCAGTTACCAACCNCTACCNGAACTCGACTGGTATATNGGGCTNCACTANCCCGAGTCGATGCTGGAGTCCCGGCATGCGGAAACCATGATGACGATTTACCAGAATATTGCGGGAATGTTGTTGTTCCTGTCGTTGGGGATGTATTACGGGTTGAAGTGGTTGGTAACGCGACGGATTCTGAAACTGGCGGATATGACCGAGCGCATTGGTGCCGACAATTGGTCGANCCGCCTGCCGGAGTCGGGCAACGANGAAATCAGTCAGTTGGCCCGGGGCATGAANCGCATGCTGGAAAAAATCAACGAGCTGTTTCGCGGNCTGAANAACAGCATTCAGGATATGGANCGGCTGGCCTATTACGANCAGCTCACGGGNNTGGAGAATCGGCTCCTGTTCAAGGAGCAGTTGCGNACCGCNCTGTACGCGATTCGGCGNGANGNNCAGAANCTNGCNNTGTTGTATCTCGANCTGGATCACTTNAAAGACATCAACGACAGTCTCGGTCATGAGGCCGGTGACCGNTTGTTGGTGAGTGTCTCCCAGCGCCTGCGGGCCTGNCTGAGAGAGGAGGACTCGGTGGCNCGNTTGGGNGGNGACGAGTTTGCNATNTTNTTGCGCAATGTCTCCGAGCCCCGCTATGCNTCNGTGGTGGCGGAAAAGATCATCGACGCCCTGGGNTATCCGATCCGGCTGAACGCCCAGGAAGTGGTGGNNGGAACCAGTATTGGCATTACNCTCGCGCCGGATGACAGTCGGGANCTNGANNTGTTGATGCGCAANGCCGACNTGGCNATGTATCAGGCNAAATACCACGGNCGCAATNTNTATCGCTTCTACACNCCGGATATGAACCGGGAAGTAGAGCAGCGTTTGCGCCTGGAGCGNGANTTGCGNCTGGCGNTGCAGAANCANGAGTTNGAGCTNTATTACCAGACCCAACTCGATATGCAGACNGGANNGGTGGTCGGTATCGAGGCGTTGCTGCGNTGGAATCACCCGGAGCGCGGCCTGGTGCCGCCNGATGAATTTATTCCCGCAGCGGAGGACAGCGGCCTGATCGTGCCCATCGGACAGTGGGTCCTGCGTGCCGCCTGCCAGCAGGCCAAAAATCTCTACAAGGCNCAGTTCAAACACGTAAAAGTGTCGATCAACGTNTCAGCGAGGCAGCTCAGTGACCGGGANTTTGTATCGGACTTCAANGCAGTGGTAAGAGACACTGGGGTGGNNCCGGAACAATTGGTGCTGGAGGTGACCGAGAGTACTTTGATGGCGGACACCCAAGTCGCATTGGCACATCTGCATGCACTGCGCACGTTGGGTGTGGGGCTGGCAATTGATGACTTTGGTACCGGCTACTCCTCCCTGAGCTATCTGAAACGCCTGCCCGTCACCTGTCTTAAAGTGGATCGCAGCTTTGTCCAGCATTTGCCGGCCGATGACGAGGACCGGGCCATTACCACCCTGATCGTCGCCATGGCCAACAGTCTGAACTATCGGGTGGTGGTCGAAGGGGTGGAGACTGAGCCGCAGTGGGCCTTTCTGCGCGAGTGTGGNTGTCACTTTGGTCAGGGCTATTACTTCAGTTACCCGGTGCCGGTGGAGCAGCTCATGGTGGGGTTGCTCGAAGCGCAGAAGCGCCATTGATGGTCGTCAGTTATTGGGTACGGCGACCACCTGAATATCGTTGATGCCGAACTCGGCCAGTGCCGGCCCGAGCCGCTCGACCTCGGGGCCATCGGCGGTAAAAAGTGCTTGGTGAACCGGGCTTTCACTGGCTGACTTCCTGCGACNNAGCTCGGTCAACCAGTAGGCCACTCGGCGGGCGATCGCCTCCCCGGAATCAATCAGTGCGACCTNGGGNCCGACNACNGCCTGCAACTCCTGCTTNAGGAGCGGAAAATGCGTGCAGGCAAGCACCAGAGTATCCATTTCCGGAGCGCGCGGATGGCTCAGCATGGGTGACAGCAGGTCCTGAAGCTGTGCNANGGAAGGCGTCTGNCCGCGCAGGTGCGCCTCGGCCAGCCGGACCAGCTCGGAGCTTCCCAANGAAATGACCGTGCNGTCGGCGGCAAANTGCTGGATCAGGTCNCGTGTATAGGNGCGGGCAACCGTCCCCGGNGTGGCGAGCAAGCCNATGACTCTGGGNGCGCGATTGATGGGCNGCNGGCTTGATCGCGGGNACCACGCCCACGATCGGCTCGCGAAAGTGNGCCCGGATGTGCGGCAGGGCCAGGGTGCTGGCACTGTTGCAGGCCACGACCACNACATCGGGNCGGCTGTGCTCGATCAGCCGGTGCAGGACCCGATCGACCCGCNCAANNAGGACCTCTTCGCTTTTCGTACCGTAGGGAAAGGCGGCATTATCCGACGCATAGCTCACCGANCAGTGCGGAAGCAGTNGCTGAATGTCCGCCATAATACTCAGGCCGCCCACCCCGGAGTCGAATACCANCAGGCGAGGNGGGGNNTCAGCGGGCATNGTACAGGTCCGTGGTCATTGGCTTCACAGTCGTTCTTGTGCTCCTGGAGTGNCTATNGTTACAAACGGTCGTTNCGAANGGTCGNTACGACCGGTGGNCGCGCGGTGGNNCCAGCTCCGGCGAATGTGTCGTGGGCAGGGCCGGTCAGGCTTGGTAGAATCGCCGCGACGATTGTATTTTGCCCCCCGGTTCTGCACAAGGGAACCGACCAGATAACGGGAACGATCTTTGCCTCTGACCAATGTGACTTTACTGATGGCCGCCGCGGGTGGCCTGCTGAGCNGNCTGATACTGACNGTNCTNTTCTACCACTGGCGNCTCAAGGANGCCGTNGCGGCCCGCACNCGGGAGTTGGAGCAGACCCTTCAGCAGGCGCANAGTGACTGGGCGCTGGAGCAGGCCGANCATCGCCACGAGCGNGACCGNCTGGAGCGGCAGTGNCTGGATCTGCGCCGGCGCGAAGACGAGTTACGCCAGCAGTGGCAGGANAGTCAGCANCAGCATGAGCAAACCCGNCAGCGCCTGAACACNGCNCAGCAGGAGCTGGCNGCNGCCCGGGANAANCTCGAGTACCTGGGNGAGGCCCAGCGGGANTTGCGNCAACGGGANCAGGCGCTTGCCGAGGCNCGACGGCAGGCGACCGAGNTGGAAACNCGGCTCGGNCAGGANCGGGAGCAGTTTGAAGCCCAGNTNGNNCTCNTGCAGGATGCCAAAAAGCAACTGACCAGNGAATTCGAAAATCTGGCCAACCGGATNTTTGAAAGTAAGCANNAGCAGTTCTCCCACAGCAGNAAATCCCTGCTGGAAACCGCCATCGATCCNCTGAAAACCCANCTNACGGACTTCCGCCGNAAAGTGGAGGACGTGTACGAAAAAGAAAACGCTGAGCGNAACAAACTCGCCGGCCANATTGANCAGTTGCACCGNCAGGCATTGAAAATTGGTGAGGATGCCGTCAACCTGACCCAGGCGCTNAAAGGNAATACCAAGTCCCAGGGCAATTGGGGCGAGGTGGTGTTGGAGCGGCTGCTGGAACAGTCCGGGCTGCAGAAAGGCCGGGAGTATGAAACCCAGGTCAGCTACGCGAGTGCGGATGGCGGGCGCCGCACNCCGGATGTCATNGTGCGCTTACCGGANAACAAGGACATCATCATCGATGCCAAGGTTTCGCTGGTGGANTATGAGAANTANTGCAACAGCGATGATCAGGACGAGCGCGACCGATTTCTCGGGCAACACATTCAGTCACTACGCAACCATATCCGTGGCTTGAGCGTAAAAGACTACGAGCAGCTCGANGGTGTTCGGGCGCTGGATTTCGTGTTCATCTTTGTCCCGATCGAAGCCGCCTTCATGCTCGCGCTTCAGCAGGACCCGAAACTGTACAGTGACGCCTACGACAAACACATCATTCTGGCCAGNCCGACCACNTTGCTGGCCATTCTACGCACCGTCGAAAACATCTGGCGGTACGAAAAGCAGAACAAGAATGCCGAACGCATTGCCAGGGATGCCGGNGCNCTGCACGATCAGTTTGTGCTGCTGNTGGATGCGNTGGATACCNTGGGCAATCACATCGGTAAGACCCAGGAGGCGTTCGATACCGCGCGNAAACGNCTGGCGACGGGTAAAGGNAACCTGTTGCGTCGGGTCGACAACATTCGCCGGTTGGGCGCCAAAACCAAAAAGAGCATCGCTCGGGACAAGCTGGAAGAGGCGGATGAGTCCGAGACTCTANTGGACGTTGATGAGCCANTGGACGCCGATGAGGCGCTGGAGGATGGGGCNGNGCGGGAAGACGAAAAAGCCACGNATTGAGCCNGTGCGGACGCGTCGAGCCGCCGATCGTAAATCTGAATTGTCTGAATTGATAGTTGACTGAAAGGATCAAACCATGAGCAGTACCTGGATNATTCTGAGCATNGTCGGAGCCGTCATTATTGTCGCTNTGGCCGTTGT
Source organism: Marinimicrobium sp. (assembly GCF_002695945.1). Classification (NCBI taxonomy): domain Bacteria; kingdom Pseudomonadati; phylum Pseudomonadota; class Gammaproteobacteria; order Cellvibrionales; family Cellvibrionaceae; genus Marinimicrobium; species Marinimicrobium sp. Next base: position 25,564 of record NZ_NZQP01000044.1, read on the forward strand.
GGCNGGCATNCTGCANTACAAGGTGCACAANCTGAACCAGGCCCGCAAAGCCCAGGANTCGGCNCTGCAGGCCGAGAGCGACGCCCAGCGNGAACGCATCAACAAAAGCATNCAGGTNATCGCNCACGCNGTCGGNTCCGACGATATTACCCTGACCGANGCNAGCATCCGGATCAGNGTNTTGCTGGACAGNCTNGGNNTNGAGGATGAAGTGCGGGANGAATTCTCAGCCTTNTACGANCTGAAAGGNGCGACNGAGCANATCCCNTTCCTGGATGCCTGGAANGCGCTCAGCAAAAAAGAAAAATTCCGTTATGACCGGGAGCGCACNACTCAGGANCAGTTCCACGANAAAGCNGTGGTGGACGCCGCCAAACGCATCCGCGGCCGCAACTTCTGATTGATTCACCGTTTCAATCATCGCTTGCGCAGTACCACCCCGCACTCNAGGTGATGGGTGTANGGGAACTGATCAAACACCGCAAAATGTTCGATACGATGGGTCTGGGTCATNGTGTCCAGGTTGTGCTTTAACGTATCCGGGTTGCACGACACATACAGAATATTNTCNAACCGNTGGGTAATGCGGGTGGTGTGNGGGTCNAGCCCCGCCCGGGGCGGATCGACAAAAATGGTGCTGAACNCGTAGCTGTCCAGNTCCACNTGGCGCAACCGGCGAAACGGCCGGACCTTGTCCAGCGCCTGGGCAAAATCCTCNCTGGACATCCGCACCAGGGTGACATTGTCCACNCCGTTNAGGCGCTGATTGTANTCGGCNGAGGCCAGCGAACTTTTGGCCAGCTCGGTNGCCAGNACNTGGCGGAAGTTCTGGGCCAGNGGNAGCGTNAANTTGCCNTTCCCNCAGTACAGCTCNAGCAGATCNCCNCCNAAAGACCGGCTGTGNTCCACGGCCCAGGTCAGCATTTTTTCGCANACGCGACCNTTNGGNTGNGTGAATCCGGTTTCTACCTGTTGATACTGGAAAACCTTATCGGCCACCTGCAGGCGCTCAACCACAAAGTCCCGGTCCATCACCACTTTCTGTTTCCGGCTTCGACCAATCAGGTCCACGCCCAGCTGTTTTTTCAGGGCCCGGGCGGCCTCNTCCCANGCTTCATCCAGACGCTTGTGGTAGAGCAGGGTGATCAGNGCTTCACCGGACAGGGTGGTCAGAAACTCCACCTGAAACAGCTTCAGCCGCAGTATGGGGTCGGCATTGATGGCGGCCAGCAGTTCGGGCATCAACCGATTGATCTGTTCGGAGGCGACGGGAAAGTCATCGATCAAAAACGGNTTTTTGTATTCCCCCGGCTGATACATGGCGTAGTTCACNTGGCCATCNTCCTGCCACATCTTGAACTCGGCNCGNAGCCGGTAGTGCTTTTCCGGGGAGCTGAANACGTCAATNTCGGGCAGGTNGAAGCGCGCAAAATCCTCTTTCAGTCGCGCCACTTTCTGGTTCANTTGGGCGTCGTACTGATCGGGGAATACTTGATGAATGGCCATAACGTCGGGTCTGTGTGAAANGCGGGGGCATCCGCCCCGGAAAAAGGGCGGATTGTANCAGTTCAGNNGCGGTTTTTCAGGGCGCTTGGCACTCACCCCAATCACAGACGATAAAGCTCTGGCTCTGCTGNCCGCAGTAGATGCCATAGGCTTCNTGNGGCCNCTCNTTGGCNATCACCNCCAGTTCGGCGTTCGGACAGGTNTTCGCCATGCGCCGCTCGATTTCCCGGTANCTGCGNCCNGGNGCGAGNTTGCGNGGNATNTCNAGGGCNAGGGTGGGCACCTCACTCAGGGCGACCGGCCGTTCGGCATCCGCCANCAGGGCGTCCCGCACCAGAATGTCCCGCTCGGAGTCGGGCGTCAGGTAAGGGCGTTCGGTCAGNGTNGGCTCCAGCTCATCCAGGCGGCGCTNGCAGACAATNCGNTGGTTGTTGGCGCTGCGCTCGTTCAGTCGCAGCTCCTGCACCGCCCGGCCCCGATGCTCGTGCCGGAATCGCACCGCCGANAGNGCCAGGGCATGGCCGGCATAGTCGCGGGTTTCNCCNGCCAGCTCCCGGTTCANTTGAGTGTCGGCNCCGGCGAGCAGGTCGCCATGGGTCTCCATCCAGATGGTGCGCAAGTCCTGNGCGTATATCTTCAACTCCGGGCTNACNGCNGCGCACTCGGANAGTAGCCCTTCGNTGTAGATTGCNTCNGTCAGGAGNGCGCGGGCCATCTCGTTGCGCTCNNCCTCGGAAGGCGGTACCACTTTGGGTCCGGCGCAGGCGGTAAGNAACAGGGCAAGTGCNGCCANCAAAGCGGGAATCACGGATCGGCCAGTGGTNNNCGCNGGTGACCGGGTTGGANGTGTTCGAATCATAAGGAAGACCCCGAAGAAAGCGANTGAGATGNNCGATGATGTTCGGTGCGNTCNGCCAGGGGCAGGCGAATGGTAAAGCAGGTCCCCTCNTCGGGCATNGAGTCCACTTCAATGGTNCCCGAGTGGTGNTCGGTGATGATGAAGTAGGAGACCGACAATCCAAGCCCCGTGCCCTGACCGACCTCNTTGGTGGTGAAAAAGGGTTCAAAAATGTGGCGGCGCANATCCTCGGACATGCCCGGCCCGTTGTCCTCAATCTGCAGAACCGCNGCGCCGCGTTCNAGGTAGGCGCGCAGNTGAATGACCGGCGCNGTGCNCTGTGCCTCGTCGCNCTCATCNCTCTGGAACGCCTGNACGGCATTGCGCAGCAAATTCAGAATCACCTGCTGGATTTCCGCCGCGGAGCCCACCACCGGTGGCAGGTCCGGAGCCAGCTCGGTAATGATGTCCGGGCGCCGATGCCCCTGGCTGCTTTGCAGGTTGAGGGTGTTATCGCTCAACTCCAGCGTGTGTTGGACGATGCGCACCAGGTCGAACTGCTCATGAGCCCGGTTATTGCCGCGGGAGAACTCCAGCATGTTGCTGACAATGTGCATGGATCGCTCGCCGGCCTCGCGGATATCCTCCAGAAAGTGGAATACCCGGCGCTTGTTCAGATACTGGTGAAGCTGTTCCAGCTCGACCCCCAGCTCCCGGGCCACTTTGTGGTTCTGCTGAAGCTCAAGCGAGGTGCGCCGCTGAATGTTCTGTACGCCGTGCAGTACGGTGCTCAGGGGGTTGTTGATTTCGTGCGCCATACCAGCGGCCAGCTCGCCAAGCGACATCATTTTTTCGTTCTGGATCATCATGTTTTCAATGCGCACGCGCATGGTGATGTCATCCAGCCGGATGACCGCTCCGATCGCCTGAACCGCGATCAGCGGGTAGATGCTCAGGTCCGTATAGCGCGCGTTGCTGCCCTGGCCCTCCTGAATGTTTTCATTCACGAAGGGCACGCCGCTTTCGATGGTGCGGGTGATCGTTTCCATGGAAATGGGCAGGGCAGGGTACACCTCGGTCAGTGGTCGCCCCAGCGCCTGCTCCGGATTCAGGCCGGTTTCCAGTTCCGCCGCGCTGTTCCAGTGGGTCACGGTTCCGTCAGGGGTGACACCGATCAGCACCGACGGCATCGCATTGATGATGCTGTGGAGGTAGTCCTGGGTTTCCCGCAACAGAATCTCGGTGGCCTGGTGGTGGGCGACTTCGTCCTGCAACTGTTGATTGGTCTGATTCAGGCTCTCGGTGCGCTCAGCGATGCGGGCCTCAAGCTCCACCTTGTTCTGGCGCAGGGCATTGCGCGCCCGCTTGTTGTTCAGCCGGCTGCGCTGCAGCCCGATGATCAGCAGCGTCTGAAACACCAGCAGCAACCCGATCACCGCCCACAACAGCGCGGCCGGCCACGCGGCCTCCTCCTGAGCCCAGACCGCTGGCGACCAGACCAGCCACAGACCCAGCCAGAGGAATCGAAAACCGTGTTTCAGCTGGCACGCGTTCAAAGGCGATATCACTCAAGTTGTTATCGGTGGTGACAAACAAGCATTCTAACCCCCCAACGACCTAACTTCTAACGAACTGCATCAAAATTCGGCGCCAAATCTTGAACGGGGAATACATCGCTGGGGAAAGGCGGTTTATAAGGGGCTGGAAAAGGCCAATCGCGGGCCGCAAAATGATCAAAAAATGCCCAACAATCAATATCTTGGCTTTTTTATCAATAATTCCCCAAAAGTGTTTGACACCGGTTCGGATTTCGGTAGAATGCGCAGCCCATGGCGAGGGTGGTTAGCTCAGTTGGTAGAGCGGCGCCCTTACAAGGCGTAGGTCACAGGTTCGACTCCTGTACCACCCACCACTTCGTTAAGTGCGTTCCCTTGCCATGACAGCGCGGACCGGTAGTTCAGTTGGTTAGAATGCCGGCCTGTCACGCCGGAGGTCGCGGGTTCGAGTCCCGTCCGGTCCGCCATACATACGAAAACGGCCCACACGAAAGTGTGGGCCGTTTTCGTATGTATCGTGGAATGTGATGGGCGAGAACCCGCGCTCCGGGTTCGACAAAACGGCAGGACAGCCGTTTTGCACAGCCGAAGGCTGCCCGAAGGGTGGGCGCCATGGATGGCGCCCATGAGTCCCGTCCGGTCCGCGCAGCGCAAAGCGCTGCCAAAGAGTGAATCCCGTTCGGGAACTCAATACACCCCCAAACCCGCCCCAAAAAAAATCCCCACAATCACGAAACTGTCACACCCCGATCGTACTCTAACCCTGACGGATCGGCGCATGGAAAGGACTCCACCATTGAACAGGCGCCGCGAACGAAAGAGGATACGATTGTGGAAGACTACGTAGAAGACCTGCTGGACTACAGCTTTGACTACACCGATGATGACGGTGCAGAAGACTATTCCGACCTTTAATCCCTCCCTCATCGAGCCCGTCCGGGCCGATTAATCTGCCGACCACATCACAGAGTCATTGCCAATTGGCGGGCATAATGCGCCTGTCAACTTGAGTGTTGGCGGATTTTGACGTTAACTGTCAGTAGTGTCCCTGTCATCGATGCCCGGTTTGCCTATGGCCCATTCCAACTCGGAACACACCGAAGCGGTGTTCTTTTTCTCTGGTGATCAGGTTGCCCGGGAGATGCTTTACACCGAGTTCGAGGCAATACTGGACGGTTTTGTGCCGGTGCCCGACTACGCGGGCCAGACCGCCAAAGCCGCCTATCTGACCATCAACCCCCAGCTACAGATCAGTGCCCTGGTATTCTTCGTCATCGCCTTCGATGGCCGGGGGATGGTGGATAATCGCTGGAATCTGCCGCTGCAGCAGTTGGTCGAGCAGGCCTCCCGCGGGCCGGATCTCGGTGCCGGGCCGATTCGTCTGGTGTGCTTCAGCCAGTGTCCAGTGGCCTGGCAGCAGCAGTATCTGTGGGACCCGCAGATGGAGCCGGGGCGAAACAGTTTTGTCTTGCTGCGTAAATCCGTGGCCCGCAATCGCCTGGGCTTGGTGAAATACGAACCGGAGCCGGAGGAAACGAAGGACGAGGAGTCCATCGCGCCCCGTGAAGCCCAGAAACTCAGAAAGGCACTGCACGAGCACTACTCCCAGGAGATGCGCGACCGCCTGGCCCGGATGCTCAAGGAGCAGCGGCTTCGTATCACCACACTGAATAATCGTCATGCGCGCAAAATTGATGGGCTCAATCAGGAACACCAGCAGCGGCTGCAGGCCTATCGGGACAAGGTTCGCCAATTGCAGGAGCAAAATGGCGAGCTGACCCAGCGCCTGGAGACGTTGAAAGAGAACTTTGATGCCCAGGTCCAGAAAATCGAGGGTATGCGGGAGTATTTCAGCCACAAGCTCAAGGCCGCCCACGCAGATGAAAACCTGCAGCTTCAGACGCTGCAGGAAAACTATGAGATGGAGCTTGAAGCCCGTGTTCAGAACGCTACCGCCGAGCTGGAAGAGCGCCTGGGGATGCGCGAAATGGAGCTGTTCTACCGCCATCAGCAGGAAAATAACTTCAAAGAGGAAATTGCCCGCCTGCGCCAGGAAAACCAGAGCCTGCTGGAGCAGGGCGGCGGGCAGTTGCTCGACCGGCTGGATCGGGCCGGCATCAGCTTTGTGGCGTTCCATCCGGGAGTCGGTCAGCTTACCGTGCCCGCCAGCGAAATGGCCGCGTACCTCGACGATCCGGATACCTTTGCGGCCCGGGCCGCCGGTGTGGTGCCGGCGCTGTACAAGGAGTGGCTGGCGCACTCCCGAGAGCCGGTCTGTACCGCCAAAGATGACGCCGGCCACCGCTGTGGCAAGGCCGTGGCCCAGGTCGCCCGCCCGGCGGACTTTCATCCCGGCGAAAGCGATCGCTGTGCAGCACACCAGATGGTGGTGGGTCAGCGCTTGGCACAGTAGGGAAAACGGCGCACAATAACGCTCAATTCCACTCGCTCAGCGAATCATGCGAAATCGGTAAGGAATGACCTATGCTGTCATCGCAGCCTCAGACGCCGACCTCCGATCCGGCTTTTGATCTCTCTCTGACCCGCACCCTGGTGCCGCTCAAAGACATGAGCGAAAGCCACCTCCGGGACCTGCTCTCACACAGCCAGGCGGAAGTGGTATTTGCCGGGCAAACCCTGTTTCGTGCCGGAGAATACGACCGTCAGCACCTCTATCTGCTGCACGGTGATATCCTCTTGACCGACCGGCAGGGCGCGGAAACCCGCATCAAGGGGCGTTCCACCCTCATGCCGCTGGCCCACCAGCAGCCCCGGCCGGTGACGGCGGTTGCCGAGACAGACTGCAGTATCCTGCGCATCGACAGCGAGCGCCTGGACCAACTGCTGACCTGGAGCCAGGTATCGGACTACCTGCAACTGAACATCTCCCGCGAGCGGGATTTGGACGAAGACATCGAGTGGATGACCACGGTGTTGCGCTCCAACCTGTTCTTCAAGGTTCCGCCGCTGAATGTCGAGCAGATCTTCTACCGCTTGAAACCCCGGGTGGTCCATACCGGTGAAACCATCATCCGCCAGGGTGAAATCGGTGACTGTTGTTATTTCATCAAGGAAGGGGAGGCGGAGGTTCATCGTCACGGCGAAGGAGGCTGGACGCACCTGGCTGACATCGGCCCGGGACGCTGCTTCGGGGAAGACGCTCTGGTGAACGATGCCCCGCGTAACGCCCGGGTCCGTATGCTCAGCGACGGCGTGCTGATGGTGCTGGACAAGCAGGATTTCTACCGGCTGCTCAAGGCCCCTGAGGTCCCCACGGTACCGCTGGCCACCTTGCCCGAGGCACGCGCTCGAGGCGCTGTTTTGGTGGATACCCGAAGCGAAGAGGAGTACAGCGCGCAACACCTTTCCCAGGCGGTCAATATCCCTCTGAGCCTGCTGGCCATCAAATCCCGTCTGCTGGCCGAGGATGTGGAATACCTGTGCTACTGCGACACCGGTCGCCGTAGCCGGGCGACGGCCCACCTGCTGCGTCAACAGGGGTATCGCGCCCAGGCCCTCAATGACGCTCCCGCACTGTTTGGCGACCCTCAATGGGCGGAACAGTTCGAAGACCCGGCCCCTTATGTGTTAAAAGAGGGCAGGGCGTGTCGGGAACCCATCTGAAGCGCTGAGCGGCACCACTCGGCAGCCCCGCGAGCCCTCCCGAGTCCATCGAGTGCTCAACTGTGGCGCACCCATGTGGCGCCCAAATACCAATAACAGATCATCGCGACGAGAGAATCCGAATGTCCGAATTCACCACCATCGGCCTGATAGTGCGCCGCAACAGCGATCGGGCACTGTATTCCCTGAAGCGCCTGATCCGCTTCCTGCAGAGTCGGGGGCGGGCTTTTGTGCTCGAGCAGGAAACCGCCGAGCACCTGCCGGATCAGGAGTTGGTCAAGGATGCGACCCACACCGTCTCCCTGGAAGTGCTGGGTGCCCACTGCGATCTGGTGATCGTGGTCGGTGGCGACGGCAGCATGCTCAGCGGCGCGCGGGCACTGGTTGAAAGCGGCGTTCCCTTGCTGGGAGTCAACCGGGGTCGTCTGGGCTTCCTGACCGATATCACCCCGGAAGATATTGAAGAGAAAGTGGGCGAAGTGCTCGCCGGTGAGTACGTTGAAGAACAGCGCTTTCTGCTGGATATGAGCGTCTATCACCGGGGCCAGTTGGTCAGCGCCGGGGATGCCCTCAATGATGTGGTGCTGCACCCGGGCGAGTTTATCCGGATGTTGGAGTTCGAGCTCTATGTGGATGGCCACTTCGTCACCAGCCAGCGCTCCGACGGCATGATCGTCTCCACACCCACCGGCTCCACTGCCTATGCGTTGAGCGGCGGCGGCCCCATTCTGCACCCGCGCCTGGACGCCATTGGCCTGGTGCCCATGAACCCGCACACGCTCAGCAGCCGACCGATGGTGGTGCCCGGAGACAGCGAAATCAAAATTCTGGTTGGTGAGCACAACAACACCAACCCTCAGGTCACCTGTGACGGTCAGATACACTTTATGACCCATCCGGGCGATGAAGTGCTGATTCGCAAGAAACCGCAACTGCTCAAATTGATTCACCCGGTCAACCACAACTTCTACGAACGCTGTCGCTCCAAACTGGGGTGGGGTGGACACTTGCTGGATTGAGGTATCAATGGGGTCAGAGTCGTTTGATGCAGGTTTATCGGGAGATTGGCAGGGCTATGATGTAATCGGCGACGTGCATGGCTGCGCCGAGACCCTCGAGCGGCTTTTGCACAAGCTTGGCTACCGGCAAGGCCCAAGCGGCTACTACCATCACACCCGCCAGGCGATTTTCGTCGGCGATATCATTGATCGAGGGCCGAGAATCCGCGAGGCGCTCCAGTTGGTGCGCGCCATGGTGACCGCCGGCGCCGCTCGCATGGTATTGGGCAATCACGAGTTCAACGCGCTGGCCTACTGTACGCCCAAAGCCGGATCCGCTGGGGAGGCCCCGGCCGACTACCTGCGCCCCCACACGCCCCGCAACACCCGACAACTGGCCGAAACCCTGGAGCAGTTTGCCGACTACCCGGAGGAGTGGAACCACTACCTGGAATGGTTCCGCCGCCTGCCGCTGTTTCTCGAGTGGCCGGAGTTCCGGGTGGTACACGCCTGTTGGGACGCCGAGTTGATCGCCCGCCACCGGGCCCGCTTTGGTGATGGCCGGTTCGATGACGCTTTTCTGCAGGAAACCGCCATTCCGGGCAGCGACGCCGCGCGCATCAAACAGCGCCTCACCAGCGGTGTCGACCTGCCTTTGCCCAAAGGCATGACCATTGTTTCCAGCGACGGGGTCGAGCGAACCCATTTTCGGACCAAATTCTGGGCGCCGGACGCGCAGACCTACGAAGAGCTGTTATTCCAGCCCGATCCGCTCCCGGTGGGTTTCGGTCAGCAGCGGATCAGCCCCGAGCACCGGCAACAGATGGTAACCTATGGCGCGGATGAAAAGCCCGTATTCGTCGGCCACTACTGGCTCAAAGGCCACCCGGAACCGATAGCATCCAACATTGGCTGCCTGGACTACAGCGCGGTCAAGTTCGGCCGACTGGTGGCCTACCGTTTCGACGGAGAAACGCAACTGAACCCCGAAAAATTTGTCTGGGCCTACGTCGACCCCTAATAGATTATTTGATGTCCACCTGGATATTTGCGTAGGGCGGATCGGTCCGACGATTCGGAGCGAAGCGCATCCGCCGTTACAGAGTTTCACGTACACCGAATAGTCTGCGTAGGGCGGATAAGCGAAGCGCATCCGCCGTAACCAAACTTCAACCAACGAGACCCCAAGTGACCTGGATCCCCGTCAAACAACTCCCCCTGACCCGCGACCTGACCGAACTCAGCCGCTTTCTCCACCAGAGAGGCCTGATCCACCGCATCACCGACGAAGGCAGCCACCAACAGATCTGGGTCCAGGATCCGGCTCTGGTAGACCCACTGGCGGACCTCACCGAACGATGGTTGCAGGGCGAGCTGGAGCTCCCCACCGACGACTCACCACGTCGCGAGGTGCCCACCGGCCCCGGCCCCCGACAGTTCCCGGTTACCGTCGCGCTGCTGTTACTCAGCGCCGCCGGTGCCCTGATTGGTATGAATATCCTCGGCGGCGCCCTGATTCCCTGGTTGACCTTCCAGCCACTGAGCCTGACCGGCGCCGGCCCGGAATTTGGCAGCTGGGGCGAGGCCATGGCCCGGGGTGAACTCTGGCGCCTGCTGACCCCCGCATTTCTGCACTTCAGCGCCTTCCACATCCTGTTCAACGGCCTCTGGATCTGGGAACTGGGCCGTCGCCTGGAGGCGGTATTGGGAGTCGGTCATTACCTGCTGTTTTTCGTCGGCACCGCCGTTGCTGCCAACCTGGCCCAGTTTGCCAGCGGCCCGTCGGTCTTTGGCGGCATGTCGGGCGTCGTCTACGCCCTGATCGGATTCATCTGGATGCGCCAGAAGTTTAGCCCCCACCCGATACTGGCGGTCCCGCCGGGCATCATCGGCTTTATGCTGGTCTGGCTGGTGATCTGCTTCACCGGCATCGTCGACCGCTTCATCGGCGGCTCCATCGCCAACGGCGCCCACCTCGGCGGCCTCCTGGCCGGCATGGCCTGGGGCATCCTGACCAGCAAAACTCAGGCGCGATGATTTGTTATACTCATCCAATACCCGAACACAGAGCGATCCCATGAACTACCAAGACCTGCTCAATTCACTGACCCCGGAAATCTATGACAACCTAAAACGCGCGGTGGAACTGGGCAAATGGCCCGACGGCCGGGTGGTAACGCCGGAACAACGCCAGCATTGCATGGAGGCGGTCATCGCCTACGAACACAAACATCTACCCCCGGAGCAACACACCGGCTACATCCCACCCAAGCCCCACACCCACTGCGGCGGCGAAGGCGAGGTGGCCGAGGCTGATCAGCCGCTAAAGTGGAAGTGACGCTTTTATTTTCTCTTGTGGGATAAGTTGTAGTCCGGCCGGATACGGGGTAGACCGTTCGGAGACCCGCCGTGAATACATCCCTGTAGGCTTCTCATCGGCATCCATGCCTCAGAGAGTCTCCGAACGGTCTACCCCGCCTCCGGCCTCCAAGCTATCGTAAGCCCGTGAGGCACCCACGGTTTCGACAACGTGCAGAGGGACGGTTCAGGGTGTATGGTTCCCAGACCGTAGAGCGGGGGACCCGCGATCCGAGCCTACAGGGACGTATGTACGGCGTGTCTGGGAACCATACACCCTGAACCGGCCCGGTCCCTGAATTTCGGCACCCCACGCTTAAAAAATTTGGAGTTATTTATGTCCGCACGCGACGCACAACCGAAAGCCATTCAGTTGAAAGACTACCGGCCGCCGGAATACCTTATTGACCGCACCGAACTGCACTTCGACCTCGGCGCCGACAAAACCCGCGTCACCAGCACACTGACACTGCGCCGAAACCCCGACGTCACCCCAACCGGCAAAGGCCTGACCCTGCACGGCCAGGAAATCGAACTCGTCTCCGTGGCCGTCGACGGTCGCGCACTCAGCGACAATGACTACCGCCTCGACGACGAAACCCTGACCCTGCTCGACGCCCCCGAACAATTTGAGTTGACCACCGTCGGCGACATCGACCCCAAAAACAACACCTCCCTTGAAGGGCTCTACCGCTCCAAAACCATGTACTGCACTCAGTGCGAAGCCGAAGGCTTCCGCAAGATTACCTGGTACCTGGATCGCCCCGACGTGATGAGCGAATTTTTTACCACCGTGGTGGCCGACGAAAAACAGTTCCCGGTGTTGCTCTCCAACGGCAATCTGATCGAGCAGGGCAGTGCAGACAAAGGCCGCCACTTTGCCACCTGGCACGATCCACACAAAAAGCCGGCCTACCTGTTTGCGCTGGTGGCGGGTAACCTCGAGCACATCGAAGACACCTTTACCACGATGTCCGGTCGCGAAGTGACGCTGAAGATTTTTGTCGAAGCAAAAGACCTCGACAAATGCGGCCACGCCATGACGTCCCTTAAGAACGCCATGCGTTGGGACGAAGAGCAGTACGGACGGGAATACGATCTGGATATTTTCATGATCGTTGCCGTAGACGATTTCAACATGGGCGCTATGGAGAATAAAGGCCTCAATATCTTCAACACCGCCTGCGTATTGGCCAAACCGGAAACCACCACCGACGCCGGTTTTCAGCGCGTTGAAGGCGTCGTCGCCCACGAGTATTTTCACAACTGGTCCGGCAACCGCGTCACCTGCCGGGACTGGTTTCAGTTGAGTCTGAAAGAAGGCTTTACTGTCTATCGGGATGCGACTTTCTCAGCGGACATGGGTTCGCCCACGGTCAAACGGGTGGAAGATGTGTCCATGCTGCGCACCCTGCAATTCGCCGAGGACGCCGGGCCCATGGCGCACCCGGTGCGGCCGGATTCCTACATCGAAATTTCCAACTTCTACACCCTGACCATTTACGAGAAGGGCAACGAAGTGGTGCGCATGCTGGCCAACCTGTTGGGGCCGGAGCTGTTCCGCAAAGGCACGGATCTGTACTTCGAGCGCCATGATGGCCAGGCGGTTACTACCGAGGATTTTGTGGCGGCGATGGAAGCCGTATCCGGTCGCGACCTGACCCAGTTCAAACGCTGGTACGATCAGGCGGGCACACCCAAGCTGACTGTGACCGACCGTTGGGATGAAGACGCCGGGGAATACCACCTGACCATTGCCCAGAGTTGCCCGCCCACGCCCGGGCAGCCGGAGAAGCAGCCCTTTCACATTCCGGTGGCCATGGGGTTGTTGGGCAGTGCCGGTTCACTGCCGCTCAAAATCAAGGGGCAGGCTCCCAACCCGGAGACCGACGACAACACCCACACCGTGTTGGAACTGACGGAAGCCGAGCACACCTTTGTGTTCGAGGAACTGCCGGAGAAACCGGTGCCGTCCCTGCTGCGCGGTTTTTCCGCACCGGTGAAGTTGCATTATGACTATTCCCGCGATGACCTGATGCGCCTGATGAGTGGCGACAGCGACGGTTTCTGCCGCTGGGATGCCAGTCAGCAATTGGCCATTGAGGTGATCGAGGACGTGATGATCGCCTATCAGAAGGGCGAAGACCTGAGTGGTATCACCATCGATGAGCGCTTGATCGAGGCCAACCGCCTGTTGTTGCAGGATGATTCACTGGATAAAGCCATGGTGGCCTTGATGCTCAGCCTGCCCTCCGAGGCTTACCTGGGTGAACAACGGGACGAGATTCAGGTGGAGGCCATTCACCACAGCCGGGCCGCGGTCAAACGCGCGCTGGCCGAGGCGCTCAAACCCGAGCTGACCCAGATTTACCGCACCTACGATCACGGCAAACCTTACCGGCCCACGGCGGATGATATTGCCGAACGCAGTCTGAAAAATGCTGCGCTCAGCTATCTGATGACCCTGAACGAACCGGAGATGATCGAGGCCTGCGAGCAACAGTACCGCCAGGCGAACAATATGACCGACGCGATCGCCGCGGTTGGCGAGCTGGTCAATAGTCTGGCATCGGGTGCTGAAACGGTTCGGGAACAGGTATTGGAGGACTTTTACCGAACCTGGAAGGACGAGCCGTTGGTGGTGGATCAATGGTTGCGGGTACAGGCGACCAGCAGTCGGCCCAATACGCTGGATGTGGTACGTAAACTGGAACAGCATCCGGCGTTCGAGCCGAACAACCCAAACAAGATCCGGGCGCTGGTGGGGGCGTTTACCAACGCCAACCCGATCAACTTCCACCGTGCCGACGGGGCAGGGTATCGCTTTCTGGGGGATCAGATTCTGCGCCTGAACAGCGTCAATCCGCAGATCGCCGCACGGTTGGTGACGCCCTTTACCCGCTGGAAGCGGTATCCGAAGGCGCTGCAGGAATTGATGCACGCCGAGTTGGAGCGCATCAAGGCCGAACCGAAGTTGTCCAAGGATGTGTACGAGGTGGTGAGTAAGAGTTTGGTGTGATGGTGGTGCGGCAAACGGCGGATGCGCGCTCCGAGCTTATCCGCCCTACGGATCGCATGGCAGTTCCCGTAATAATGGTGGGTGCGCCCCAAAAGATACCACGGAGGTTTTTTGCGCAACACCGGTGAATGTATCCAAACGGATACCACCGCAGGTCGCGTAGGGCGGATAAGGCCGAAGGCCGCATCCGCCGTTACCCAAATATCAGCCGTCACCTGACGCTATTACAGCTCCCAAGACTCCAACTGCAACACCCCCGGCTGCGCCACCAGACACCACCCCCGCTCGTGCCAATCCCCCAACACAATCCGCTCCCCCGGCTGGCCATTCAGGTCCAGCGGATGGCGGGCCGGCCGATGGGTGTGGCCATGAATCAAAAGGTCTGTCCGCTCCTTGCGCATGGCTTTTTCCACCTCTCGAGGGGTCACATCCATGATGTCCTGCGCTTTGTTGCTGTTCATGCTCTGGCTTTGCGAGCGCATATGGGCCGCCAGCTCTCGGCGCTTGTCCAGAGGTAAGGAGAGCACCTCTGCCTGCCATTGTGGCGAGCGCACCCGGCGGCGGAACGCCATATACTCAGCATCCCGGGTACACAGGCTGTCGCCGTGCATCAGCAAGGCGGGGCGCCCGTACAGATTGATGACGCTCGGGTCTGGCAACAACTCCGCACCGCAGGCGCGGGCGAATTCGTTGCCAATCAGAAAGTCCCGGTTACCGTGCATCAGGTAGATGCGCGTTCCGGACTCGGTCAGCGCGCTCAGTGCCTGAGCAACCGCCGTCGACAGCTCGCTTCTGTCGTCGTCGCCAATCCAGGCATCAAAAAAATCACCGAGAATATAAAGCGCCTCCACGCCCTGGGCCCGGTCCCGCAGGAAGCGGAAAAAGCCTTCGGTAACGGTGGGTTGGCGCTCATTCAAATGCAGATCGGAAATAAACAACCGCGTCATGGGGAGAACTTACTCGCTGACGGTCGCTTTCTCGATCAAAACCGGTTCAACCGGAACGTCCTGATGCCCGGCCTTGCTACCAGTCGGTACCGCCTTGATCTTGTTCACCACATCCATGCCTTCCACAACCTTACCAAACACGCAGTAGCCCCAGCCCTGCATGGACTTGTCGCGGTGATTCAGGAAAGTGTTGTCCTGTACGTTAATGAAGAACTGGGAGGAGGCACTGTGCGGGTCGTTAGTGCGCGCCATGGCGACACTGCCCACAGCATTGCCCAGGCCGTTGTCGGCTTCGTTCTCAATCGGCGCGCGCGTGGCCTTTTGCTGCATGTCGGGCGTCATGCCGCCGCCCTGAATCATGAAGTTGCTGATCACGCGGTGAAAGATGGTGCCATCGAAAAATCCGTCCTGCGCGTACTGGGCAAAGTTGGCCGCGGTTTTGGGCGCTTTTTCGTGGTTCAGTTCAATGGTGATATCGCCGTGCGAAGTGTGCAGAGTGACCTTGGACGCGGTGCTCATAATGGAACCCTTATGTTAGGACTAAAAGCCGGCATCTTACCACAAGGTCGCGCGCGCAGAGGGAGCAATGCGAAGATGATCCCCGTTCAACCATGGTAAACTCCATCCCTGAAATGCCATCCAATAACCACAGGAACCCATCACCCCGTGACCCCAGGCCGCTTTATTACCGTGGAAGGCACCGAAGGTGTCGGCAAGAGCACTAACCTCAACTTCATCCAACAGTGGCTGGAGGGGCAGGGCCATCGTGTGCTGGTCACCCGTGAACCGGGTGGCACGCCCCTGGCGGAAGAGTTACGCAGCCTGCTGCTGGCCCCCCGTGACGAGACCGTCGACCCAATGGCGGAATTGCTGATGGTGTTCGCGGCCCGGGCCCAACACCTGGAACAGGTGATCAAGCCGGCGCTGGCGGCCGGCACCTGGGTACTGTGCGATCGCTTCACGGACTCGACCTACGCCTATCAGGGCGGCGGTCGGGGCTTTGATCAGAGTGTCATCGCCCAGTTGGAAACCCTGGTGCAGGGCGAGCTGCGCCCGGACCTGACGGTCATTCTGGATATTGATGTTGAGAAAGGCCTGGCGCGCGCCAGTCAGCGCAGTGTGCCGGATCGGTTTGAGGGAGAAGCGGTGGCGTTTTTCGAGCGGGTGAGGGCGGTGTACCACGAATTGGCCGCCCGAGCACCGAACCGCTACGCGGTGGTCGATGCCGGACAACCCCTAGAGCAGGTCCAGCAGGCCATCAAACAGGTCTTAATCAGCCTGTAGGTCACAGGATCGTCGGATTACGCTTCGCTAATCCGACCTACATGGTCGGCGTTCCCGTAGGTCGGATTAGCGAAGCGTAATCCGACACATCAACTGCCTATTTTAGAACCGCAGGCCCAACTGCATGGAAGCACCGGCGGTATTGCCATCACCGGTAAAGCCGGCAATATCCACATTCACCACGTTGAAGGGCGAGAAGCCGATACCCACCGATACGGTATCTTCCACGTTATCTTCCAGATCACGCTGGAAGCCCACCCGCAACTGTGCCCAATCAAAGGCATTCAGCTCGGCGCCAGCGCGGACGAACTGAGTCTCCTGTCCGGTGGCGAAGTTGGGGCTGGTATTCAGGTCAGCAGCCACCTCGGCAGTAAACCAGCTACCCTCGTAACCGACAGCGGTAGTGGCACGCGGCTTAATTTCCAGCGTGTCGCCGGGCACAATGGTCTCGTACTCATTGCTGATCAGGTTTGATACCGTCAGGGCGTAGCGCATGTCACCGCACAGGTAGGTGGCACCGAGATCGATGTTCACATCATCGGTTTCCACGGTGTACTCATCACCGTCGAAATCGTCTTCCTCAAAATCGTCCACGGTAGCGGAGTACACAAAGGTCATCACGTGCATCCACTTGGGCGTGGCACCCAGCAGCAGGCGGGAATCCTCACCGGTCTGCAGGCTCTTGGCCATCGCCAGGCCAACTTCGGAAACGGCCGCACCCCGTCCTACACCATAAGACTGCAGTCCTGCTGGATCAAAGTTGGTTTCGCCAACCGCGTCGCGGATATATTGGTAGTCTTCTTCGTTGACTACTGTCTGAACAGCGGCCTCAATGCGGGTCTTGCCGACCACGGAGAGTGACAGAAGATCATTGGGCAGGGCCAGAACAAAGCTGCCACCGGCACCAATATTGGCGGTCTTGTCCGCGATATTCTCCAGGCGACGAATGGCTTCTTCGGCTTCTTCTTCGATCAGCTGACTCGCTTCCTGCTCCGATGCCAGCGGGTCATTGGGGTCAAAACCACCAATTTCGTCGAAATAGTCGTAGGCGGTTTTCTCTTCCAGCTCATCCAGGTAATCTGCCAGATCCTCCAGGCCATCGATCAGGTCGTCTTCATCTTCACCCAACACACCGCCGTTGAAAACCAGACCAAAATCGTCCTGCTCATCAAATTTGGCACCCAGGCTGGGGTTGTACACCACGCCGTCGGCGTAACCACCGGTGGCGTAACCCGCGCCGGACATGCCGGTCAGGCGACCGTTATAGTAATCACCGGCAACAGCGGCACCAGAAGCGGCCATCAAGGCCATGCTGAGAAGCGTTTTTTTCATTTTAAAAACCTGTGAAGGGAGAACTGGGTGAAACGTAAAAAAATGTTAGTGATTAAATTGTGGCCCATTATATAAGCAGGTGCAATAACCCATTTGGGTGTTATTAGAAAATGGTCTTGATTTTGCCTTGGGGAGAAGCTTTGGCAATAACACCGGCTAAAAAACCGGCGGTGACTCACAGTGCACGGGTGAACCGGTCTGCGGATGGGTAAATTCAATCGTGGTGGCGTGCAGCAGCAGGCGGTCCGACGCGGCAAGGTATGCCGGCGTGGCGTAAAGATTATCCCCCAGAATGGGATGCCCCAGTGCCTGCATATGCACCCGAAGCTGATGCGACCGTCCCGTGACCGGCTCCAGCGCCACCCGCGTGGCATCCGCGTTACGCTGCAGAACCCGATAGCGAGTCAACGCCGCCTTACCGTCAGTATAGTCAACTTTCTGTCGGGGTCGATTCGGCCAATCACAGATCAACGGCAAATCCACCTCACCCGCCTCATCCGCCATGACCCCGCCAACCACCGCCGTATAACACTTATGCACCAAACGCTGCTCAAACTGCCGCGCCAAATGCTTCTGCGCCTCATACCCCAACGGAATCAACACCAACCCCGACGTCGCCTGATCCAGCCGATGCACAATCCGGGCATTGGGGTAGGGCACCAACAACCGGTTGATCAGACAATCCTGCTTCTCCGGCCCACGCCCCGGCACCGTCAACAACCCAGCGGGTTTATTGACCACCAACAGCGTATCATCGGCATAGACAATCTCAGGAAGCACAACCGTCCCCAGTTCAAAAAGTCGGCATTGTACCCCGTTGGTGGCATGACAGTAGATCCATGTATCGGGTCAGCCCCCATTGGTCGGCGGGTGCGCGCTTCGCGCTTACCACGCCCTACGCGCTGCATTAGAAAATGGCACTGAGGTCCGTGGAGGGGAAGCCCTTTCAAGACCGTAAGCGGCGGGAATCCGCGCGTCGAGCCCCCAGGGATGGGTTCACGGCGTGTCTTGAAAGGGCTTCCCCTCCATGGGCCGGACGTGATGGAGCAACCGCTGGGCAACCACCAACCCGAACGCGTACAATACCGCCAAACTTCAACCGAAACCGACGCCCCATGTCCGAACACTTCCCGGCCCTGCCATACCCCTGGCAAAAAGAACCCTGGCAACGCCTCAACCGCCAAATCAGCGAAGGCCAACTGCCCCACGCCCTCATGTTCGCTGGCCCCCCAGGCATCGGCAAAGCCCACCTGGCCACCGCACTCGCCCAGCGGCTCCTGTGCCAGACACCCCAGCAAGACACCGCCTGCGGCAAATGCCACAGCTGCGGCCTGCTCAAAGCCCAGACCCACCCCGACCTCACCGTTCTGCAACCGGAAGAGCCGGGCAAAGCCATCAAAATCGACGTCATCCGCGAACTCACCCAGACCCTGGGCACCACCGCCCAACAGGGCGGCTACAAAGTCGTCATCCTCGAGCCGGCCGAAGCCATGAACGCCAACTCCGCCAACGCCCTGCTCAAAACCCTGGAAGAGCCTGCTGACGACACCGTGCTGATCCTCATCAGCCATACCCCCAGCGCCGTGCTGCCCACCATCCGCAGCCGCTGCCAACTGCGCAGCTTCGCCATCCCGCCCCAGGCCCAGGTCCTGAACTGGCTCAACCCCCTGGTCTCCGGCAGCGGCTTCGAACCCGAAGCCCTGCTCGAACTGGGCCGAGGCGCACCCCTGCACGCCCTGGCCCTACTCGAAGGCGACGCCCTGGAACAACGCCGCCAGCGCGAAAAAGACTTCATCAGACTCTGCGACCAGCAGCTCACCGCAATCCAACTTGCTGACCAATGGCAAAAAGGCGACGTCGGCGAAGCCATCGAATGGCTCCTGATATGGCTCTACGACCTGGCCCGCTGGCAGGCCGGCGCCGACGTATCCACCTTCAAACCGCTGCCGGATCACCTCCAACACCAATTCCAGCGCATCCCACCCGCGCTCCTGCACCGGTACCTGGAAAAGCTCCTGACCGTCAAAAGCCAGTGGCTCAGCGGCGCCAACCCCAACAAACAGCTACTATTGGAAGAGTTGTTGCTCGATTGGGGTGTCGTGATGCGGCAGGCGATGAAGGCGGCGTAGAGTTTGGGTTACGGCGGATGGGTCACGATCGGTTACGGCGGATGCGCTTCGCTTATCCGCCCTACACGACCTGCCGTAGTATGCGTAGGGCGGATAAGCGCGAAGCGCGCATCCGCCGTAACCAACCCCAACCAGCGCGACGTATGGCACTGAGGGCTGCGGAGGGGGTGAACCTTTCCAAGACCGTAAGCGGAGGGACTCCGCGCGTCGAGCCCCCCATGGACGCCCCACACGGATGTGGGAAGTGTCCCGAAGCGCCGGGAGCGCGAAGGGGCCCGGGTTTACGGCGTGTCTTGGAAAGGTTCACCTCCTTCGCGGCCCGGGCTTTATTCTGGACACCCGGACCCGAATCCATTACTGTTTCACCAAAATCCAACACCGGAGCAGAGTATGCACGCACTTGGCGGTGCCCGAAACGGGATACTTTCTCTCACCATCAAAGACAAAGCCGTGCTCTACGCGGCCTACATGCCCTTCGTCAAAAACGGCGGCCTGTTCATCCCCACCGGCAAAAGCTACAAACTGGGCGATGAAGTCTTCATGCTCCTCAACCTCATGGACGAACCCGAAAAAATCCCCGTCGCAGGCAAAGTCGTCTGGGTCACCCCAAAAGGCGCCCAAGGCAACCGCGCCGCCGGCATAGGTGTCCAATTCAGCGACCAGGACAACACCGCCGTTAACAAAATCGAAACCTACCTTGCCGGCTCCCTCGAGTCCGAGCGGCCGACGCATACCATGTAGTTTGAATGTGGCACTGAGGTCCGTGGAGGGAAATGCCTTTCAAGACCGTAAGCGGCGGGACTCCGCGCGTCGAGCCCCCAGGGATGGGTTTACGGCGTGTCTTGAAAGGCATTTCCCTCCACGGACCGGACGCAACCAAAATCGCTTTAATTAACCGGCACGACATACCCACCCCTGGTATGCGACAATTCCCGCCCGATCGCCCATTCACCCGAACTCACGACCGACTGCAATGCTGACCGACTCCCACTGCCACCTCGACCGCATCGACCTCAAACCCTACAACGGCGACCTCAACGCCGCCCTCGACGCCGCCCGCGAGCGGGGCATCCGGCAATTCCTGTGCATCGGCGTCAGCCTCGAAAACCGCGAAACCGTCGTCGACATCGCCCGCCAATACCCCGACGTCTACGCCTCCGTCGGCGTCCACCCCTGCGACGTCGAATCCGGCACCGCCACCGTCGAACAGCTGGTAGAGTGGGGCGGGGCACCCGAAGTCATCGGCCTGGGCGAAACCGGGCTCGACTACCACTATGCCGAGCAGACCAAAGAACTCCAACAGGAAAGCTTCGCCCTGCACCTCAAAGCCGGTGCCCAGGCAGGACTGCCCATCATCGTCCACACCCGCGAAGCCCGGGAAGACACCCTGGCCCTGATCCGCGAACACGGCAGCACCGAACACGCCGGCGTCCTCCACTGCTTCACCGAAACCTGGGACATGGCCAGCCAGGCCCTCGACCTCGGCTACTACATATCCCTATCCGGCATCGTCACCTTCAACAGCGCCAAAGCCCTGCGCGAAGTGGCCAAACAGATCCCCCTCGACCGCCTGTTGGTCGAAACCGACTCCCCATACCTGGCGCCCGTCCCGCACCGGGGAAAATCCAACGAGCCCCAATACGTACGCGAAGTGGCAGAGTTTGTCGCCGATCTTCGGGGAATACCCGTAGAACAGCTCGCGGAGCAGACCACCGAGAATTTCCATCGGTTGTTTCCGAAATCCCGGGATTAGGCAACGGCGGATGCGACCGATGTGTGGCACTGAGGTCCGGCAAGGGGACACCCTTTAAAGACCGTAAGCGGCGGGATTCCGCGCGTCGAGCCCCCAGGGATGGGTTCACGGCGTGTCTTTAAAGGGTGTCCCCTTGCCGGACCGGGCGTGACTGCCAATCAAAGTCCGAGGCTCGAACAATGCGGCACGGCATGCGTGCCCTACGTTATAATGCCGCCACAAAAACCAACCGGAGACATCTGATGCCCCGCACCCAACAACTGATGATCATGCTCGACCTGCAAGACAGCATGAACACCAAAGTCCACCCGGAATGGCGCTCCCAGCAATTTGAGTTCTACCGCGCGATCTGGATCGAATGCGCGGAGCTGCTCGAACACTACGGCTGGAAATGGTGGAAAAAACAGACCCCAGACACCGAACAGGTCGCCCTCGAACTGATCGACATCTGGCACTTCGGCCTCAGCATCCTCCTGCAGAACAGCGACGACCTAGACGCACTGGCCGCCGACATCGACCAACAGCTCAACGTCACTACCGACGAACCCGACTTCCGCCTCGACCTGGAAGCCTTCGCCGGCGCCACCCTGGCCGACCGCCAGTTCCACATCGGCAAATTCGGCCGTCTGATGGCGGGTGTCGATATGAGCTTTGAAGACCTCTATCGGGGCTATGTCGGTAAAAACGTCCTCAACTTCTTCCGCCAGGACCACGGGTATAAGGATGGCAGCTACCGCAAGCACTGGCAGGATGGTCGGGAAGACAATGAGCACCTGGTGGAAGTGGTGCGGGAACTGGATGCGGGGAGTCCCAGCTTCAAAGATGACCTCTATCAGGCACTGTCTGCGCGGTATCAGTAGTGGGAGCGGCGGATGCGCTTCGCTTATCCGCCCTACGGCCTAGCGCAGCGGTATAAACCTGCGTAGGGCGGATAAGCCGAAGGCGCATCCGCCGTTACCAAACCCCGCCGCATCCACCGCATCCAAACCCACACATAGAAATACCCACCCAACCCCGTTATCATACGCCCCAACGAAATCCACTCTCTTTATGAAAGGGACCTTACCCGCATGAAAGTTACCGTATTTGGCACCGGCTACGTCGGTCTGGTGCAAGGCGCCATCCTCTCCGAAGTCGGCCATGACGTGGTCTGCGTTGATGTAGACGCCAAAAAGGTCGAGCGCCTTAAAAACGGTGAAATCCCGATTTACGAACCCGGCCTGGAGCCGCTGGTGACTGAAAACTACGCCGCTGGCCGCCTGCATTTCACCACCGACGCGGCCGAGGCCGTCAAACACGGTGACCTGCAATTCATCGCCGTGGGTACTCCGCCGGACGAGGACGGCTCCGCCGACCTCAAATACGTGCTGGCCGTGGCCGAGACCATTGCCACCCACATGGAAAAGCGCCAGGTCATTATCGACAAGTCCACCGTGCCCGTGGGCACCGCCGACAAGGTAAAAGCCAAAGTCGCGGAAACCCTGGAAAAGCGCGGCCGCACCGACCTCGAGTTCGCCGTGGTGTCCAACCCCGAATTCCTGAAAGAAGGCTCTGCGGTGGCCGACTGCATGAAGCCGGACCGTATTATCATCGGCACCGATGACGACTACGCCGAGGAAATCATGCGCGAGCTGTACGCGCCGTTCAACCGCAACCATGACAAGGTCATGATCATGGACGTGCGCAGTGCTGAGCTGACCAAATACGCCGCCAACTGCATGCTAGCCACCAAAATCAGCTTTATCAACGAAATTGCCAACCTGGCCGAATTGCTGGGTGCGGATATCGAAGCCGTGCGGCAGGGCATCGGCAGCGACCCGCGCATCGGCTACCAGTTTATCTACCCCGGCGTGGGCTACGGCGGCTCCTGCTTCCCGAAAGACGTCCAGGCCCTGATTCGCACCGCGGACGACATCAACTTTGACGCCAAAGTACTCAAGTCGGTAGAAGCGCGTAACAACGAACAGAAAACCACCCTGTTCCAGAAAATCAACAAACACTACGGCGGCGACCTGAAGGGCAAAACCTTCGCCGTCTGGGGCCTGTCGTTCAAGCCCAACACCGACGACATGCGCGAAGCCCCGGCCCGGGTGCTGATGGAAGCCCTCTGGGCCGCCGGCGCGACGGTGCAGGCTTATGATCCGGAAGCGATGGAAGAAACCCAGCGTATCTACGGCACCCGTGACGACCTGAGCCTGTGCGGCACCAAAGAAAGCACCCTCAAGGGCGCCGACGCCCTGGTGATAGTCACCGAATGGCAGGCCTTCCGCGCCCCGGATTTCGATCTGATCAAACAGCAACTGGCCCAGCCGTTGGTGTTCGACGGTCGTAACCTGTTTGATCCGAAGCGGATGGTCAAAAAAGGGTTTACGTACTACTCCGTGGGCCGGCCATCGTAAAGTCCGGCAACGGCGGATGCGGTTTATACCGCTGCGCTCGGCCCCTACGGAAACCGTGGCAGTAATGGCCGGCAACGGCGGACGCGGTTTATACCGCTGCGCTCGGCCCCTACGCAAACCACGCCAATAACGACCGGCAACGGCGGATGCGCCTTCGGCTTATCCGCCCTACGCAAACCACGGCATAATGGCCGGCAACGGCGGATGGCACGGAAGCTCGCGTAGGGCGGATAAGCGCGAAGCGCGCATCCGCCGTAACCCAACCCGACGCATCCGCCGAAACCAAATTCTGCGGATTCGCCAAACGATTGCCAACAACCCGGCGCGCAGAACGTGCCCGATGAAGATGTTATGACCCAACCCCAATGGTACCTGGTGCAATGCAAACCGCGGCATGCGTTTCGGGCCGAGGAGCACCTCGCCAACCAGGGCTTTGACTGCTTTCTTCCTTCGCACCGGGTCAAACGCAAACACCGCGACAAATCCCGGCTCGTTACCGAGCCGTTATTCCCGCACTACCTGTTCATTCGTCTGGACGACGAGAGCAACTGGGGTGTCATCCGCTCCACGCGCGGCGTCGCCCAGGTGGTGACCTTCAATGGCGTGCCCAAACCGGTACCCGACGATATCATCGAAGGCCTCCGGCAACACTGCGCGCTGCTTAATGGCGCCGAGCCAGAACCCTTGTTCAAGGCAGGGGACCGGGTGGTGATCACCAAGGGCGCCTTCCGCGAACTGGAAGCGGTGGTGCATGCCACCAAAGGCGAGGAGCGGGTGGTCCTGCTACTCAACCTCCTCAACCAACCCCAGCACATCGAAGTCCCCACCCACTCCCTAAGTAGGTCGGATTAGCGCACAGCGCGTAATCCGACAGTTACCCCCTTAGCACGAACGTCGGATTACGCGCTGCGCGCTAATCCGACCTACCCAAGAGCAGAGGGTGTCGTGCGCGGCGGCGGATGGTACTATGACAGCCTGAACCAATAACAACCGCACGGACGTTACTATGCTGATTACCACCTACGCATTCTGGCTATTGCTGGGCATCGCCTTGCTGCTCTCCGAGCTGTTTATCCCCGGACTGATCGCCGCCTTCTTCGGCATTGGCGCGCTACTGGTAGGCGTGCTCACGCTACTGGGCATCATCGACACCCTGGCCGCCCAACTGGCCGTCTTTACCGTGTTCAGCCTCGTGGCCCTGTTCGCTCTGCGCAAACACTTCCACCGCTGGCTACGCGGCACCGAAGCCGACCCCTCCGCCAAAGATATGGACGACGCTGGCGTCATCGGCTCCAGAGTCAAAGTCCTGACCGACTTCACCGACGGCACCGGCAGCGTGCAGCTCAACGGCGCCAAATGGGACGCCGAATCTCCCGACTCCCTGAAAATGGGTGACTCCGCGTGGGTCAGCGAACACAAAGGCATTATTTTGGTAGTCAGCGCCACCAAACCTTAAGGTCGATACGATACAGGTTTTTTATGCCACTGAGGCCCTGCAAGGAGGGAACCCTTTCAAGACCGTAAGCGGAGGGACTCCGCGCGTCGAGCCCCCATGGATGGGTTTACGGCGTGTCTTGAAAGGGTTCCCTCCTTGCAGGGCCGGACGCGATGTAAACAATCCAACTCAATATAAACACACAATTCATAATCAAACCCCGGAGAACCACCAATGGAACTTGATATCCCCACAATCATCATGCTGGCCATCGTCGCGCTGGTCATCATCACCCTCGTCAAAACCGTACGCATCGTCCCACAGCGATCCGCCTTCATCGTCGAGCGCCTCGGCAAATACGCCAAAACCCTCGAAGCCGGCTTCCACATCCTGATTCCTTTCATTGACAAAGTGTCCTACCAGCACACACTGAAAGAAGAAGCCATCGACGTCCCCAGCCAGGCCTGTGTGACCAAAGACAACATCCAGGTGGTCGTCAATGGCGTCATCTACCTGCAAGTCATCGACCCGAAACTCGCCAGCTATGGTATCAGCGACTACCGCTACGCCGGCATCCAGCTGGCGCAAACCACCCTGCGTTCAGTGGTGGGTAAAATCGATCTGGATAAAACCTTTGAAGAGCGGGAATCGATCAACGTCCAGGTAGTGCAGGCGCTGGACGAAGCGGCCAAACCCTGGGGCGTGAAAGTCATGCGCTACGAAATTGCCGACATCGAACTGCCCGCCACCATTCTAGATGCGCTGGAAAAACAGATGCGGGCCGAACGTGAACGTCGCGCCACCGTCGCCGAATCCGAAGGCGAGCGTCAGGCAAAAATCAACGTATCCGAAGGGCAGAAGCAGGAAACCATCAACCTGTCCGAAGCCGAAAAGCTGCGTCAGATCAACGAAGCCGAAGGTAAAGCGCGGGAAATCGAAATGATCGCCACCGCCACCGCCGAAGGTATTCGCCGCGTCGCGGAAGCCATCAACCTGGAAGGCGGCAAGGATGCGGTGAACTTGCGTGTAGCGGAACAGTACGTACGTGAGTTTGGCAAGTTGGCGAAAGAAAACAACACCATGATCCTCCCCGCCGAATTCGCCGACATCGGCGGCGCCGTCGCCGCCATAACCCGTACATTGGAGTCCGCCAAAAAATAACGGATGCCGTGGACAGAGGTTTGCGTAGGGGCCGAGCGCAGCGGTATGACCCGCATCCGCCGTTACCGTGCGTGACGTGTATTTACGGCGGATGCGCTTCGCTTATCCGCCCTACGCGGACAACGCCGTACGCCGCCCGTCCAACACAACTACGCCAAATACCCCCGATCCGCCATAAACTGAATCACCCGCTCGGCGGCCTCATCGGCGGAAATATCCGTGGTATTCAACACACACTCCGGATTCACCGGCGGTTCATAAGGCGAGTCGATCCCGGTAAAGTTCTTCAACTCACCCTTGCGCGCCTTGCGATACAAGCCTTTCACATCCCGCTGCTCAGCCACTTCCAGAGGCGTATCCACATACACCTCCACAAACTCATTGGCTTCCAACAGGTTGCGAGCCATATCCCGCTCCGAGCGGAAGGGCGAAATAAACGCGGTAATCACAATCAGCCCCGCGTCCACCATCAGCTTGGCCACTTCTGCAATCCGGCGGATGTTCTCCACCCGGTCTGCATCGGTAAAGCCCAGGTCCTTGTTAAGACCGTGACGCACGTTATCGCCGTCCAGAAGGTAGGTGTGATGCCCCCGCGCATACAGCTTCTTTTCCACCAGGTTGGCAATGGTGGATTTGCCCGCGCCGGACAAACCGGTCAGCCAAAGAACGCAAGGCTTCTGGTTCTTCAGCTGCTGGCGCGCCTGCTTGTTCACATCCACGTGCTGAACGGTAATGTTCTGGCTGCGGCGCAGCGAGAAGTGGATCATGCCCGCGCCCATGGTGTTGTAAGTCAGGCGATCAATCAGAATAAAACCACCGGTATCGTGGTTATCTTTATAGGCATCAAAGGCGATGTCCTGGTCCAGATTGATGGTGCACACCCCGATGCCGTTCAGCGCCAGGTTTTTGGCCGCCGTGTGCTCCAGAGTGTTCACATTTACCTGATACTTGATGTCGGTGATAGTGGCCGACACGGTTTTGGTGCCGATCTTCATCAGGTAGGTGCGGCCCGGCAGCATCGGGTCGTCATTCATCCAGACGATGGTCACCTCGAACTGATTGGCGACGGAGGCGGGGGTGTCAGACGCACAGAGCAGGTCACCCCGCGAAATATCGATCTCGTCGGTCAGGGTCAGGGTCACGGACTGCCCAGCGACGGCTTTGTCCAGATCACCGTCGAGCGTGTAAATGCGCTCCACGTAACTTTCTCGACCGGAGGGCAGGGTGCGTATTTTATCGCCCGGGTGAATGACCCCGCTGGCGAGCTGCCCGGAGAAGCCCCGAAAATCCAGATTGGGTCGGTTCACCCACTGCACCGCCATGCGGAAGGGCGATTCCTGCATCAGCTCATCATCCACCTCGACCGTTTCGAGGTAACCCATCAGGGTCGTACCCCGATACCAGGGCATGCGCTCACTGCGCTCAATGATATTGTCGCCCCGGAGCGCGGACATCGGAATAAAGGTGATGTTCTCCAGACCGATCTGCTTGGCGAACTCACGATATTCTTCAACGATGCGATTAAACGTTTTTTCCGAATAATCCATCAGGTCCATCTTGTTGATTGCCACCACCACATGGCGAATGCCGATCAGTGCGGCGAGATAACTGTGGCGCTTGGTCTGGGTCAGAATGCCCTTGCGGGCATCGACCATCAGAATCGCCGCATCGGCGGTGGAGGCGCCGGTCACCATATTGCGGGTGTACTGCTCATGCCCCGGGGTGTCGGCAACAATGAACTTGCGACGGTCGGTGGAGAAAAACCGGTAGGCCACATCGATGGTAATGCCTTGCTCGCGTTCGGCGGCCAGTCCATCCACCAGCAGCGCGAAATCCATCTCCTCACCTTGGGTGCCCCAACGGGCCGAATCCGCTTCCACGGCGGCGAGCTGGTCTTCAAACAGCATCTTGGACTCGAACAGCAAGCGCCCAATGAGGGTGCTCTTGCCATCGTCTACGCTACCGCAGGTAATAAAGCGCAACAGGCTCTTGTGCTCGTGCTGCTCCAGGTATTCGTTAATGTCTTCCGCGATCAAACTCGATTGGTGGCTCATAATCTTGTCCTGTGAATCTCTTTTGGCATCGGCGGATGCGGGCTGCGCCCTTATCCGCCCTACGCAAATTTGGGTGCTGAGGTCCGGGAAGGGAAACCCCTTTCAAGACCGTAAGCGGCGGGAGTCCGCGAGGCGAGCCCCCAGGGATGGGTTTACGGCGTGTCTTGAAAGGGGTTTCCCTTCCCGGACCGGACGTGATGACACACCACTCTCGCCAAAACCCAACCCAAATATTGCTCAAAAATACCCTTCCTGCTTCTTCTTCTCCATCGACGCGGAAGAATCATGGTCAATCATCCGCCCCTGGCGCTCCGAAGTGCGGGTCAACAACATCTCCTGAATAATATCCGGCAGAGTATCCGCCTCGGACTCAACCGCGCCGGTCAACGGATAACAACCCAGCGTCCGGAAACGCACCTTCTTCATCATCGGCACCTCGCCGGGATTCAACGGCATACGGTCATCATCCACCATGATCAGCGTACCGTCGCGCTCCACCACTGGGCGCTCGGCGGAGTAATACAAAGGCACAATCGGAATCTGCTCCAGATGGATGTACTGCCAGATATCCAGCTCCGTCCAGTTCGACAGCGGGAACACACGAATGGACTCTTTCGGGTGTTTTTTCGCGTTGTACAGCTTCCAGATCTCCGGGCGCTGGTTCTTCGGATCCCACCGATGGTTGGCGGTACGGAAGGAAAAAATCCGCTCCTTCGCACGGGACTTCTCCTCATCCCGGCGCGCGCCCCCAAAGGCCGCATCGAACCCGTACTTGGTCAACGCCTGCTTGAGCGCCTCGGTTTTCATGATGTCAGTATGAATGGCCGAGCCATGCGTAAAGGGATTGATGCCTTGGGCACGGCCCTCCTCGTTGACGTGGACAATCAGCTTCATGCCGGTTTCCTTCGCCATGCGCGCGCGGAACTTATACATCTCCTGAAACTTCCAGGTGGTATCCACGTGCAACAAAGGGAAGGGCGGAACGGACGGGGCGAAGGCCTTCATCGCCAGGTGCAGCATTACGGCACTGTCTTTACCGATGGAGTACAGCATCACCGGATTCTCCGTTTCCGCGACCACTTCGCGCATAATCTGAATGCTCTCGGCTTCCAGCCGCTGAAGGTGTGTGAGTGCCATAGGATTCCTCTTCTGTGGTTTGCGCAATGCCGAGGGGTCGGCATCGGGTTGTGATTGTTTGGTCTTTGGGTGTGACGGGTTGGGACTATTCAATGGTGGATGACGGCCTTCGGCCTTATGCCACCCTACGGTTGGGGAGGGCGTCTGGGGATCGGTTGGCCAGTGGGGTATCGTCAAAAGCTGAATCGGTTTGTCGCCGGCCAACCAAGGTCGCAGCAGCTCATGCCGGCTTAAATCCACCGACTGAAACACCAGAACCGCCTCGTCGCCCAGGGTTTGTTCCAGGCGTTCAAGAAACGCGGCGATATCGTCCGCACGAGGCGGGGTAGGGAAGGCCGACCACAATAACTGGCCTCGACCGTCCCGGGCAAAGAGCTGATAGCCGCGCAGCGGCTCACCCTCATACTCACCATTGATAGAGCGAACACCCCCGGTAAGCACCTTCCGTCGCCCAGGCTCCACCCCACGTTCGGCAAGCAGCTGATCCGGCACCCCGCGGGAAGGTCCGTCAGCGACGCTCAACCCCCACCGCTCCATATACCGCCCGGCACTCCGCCCAGTAACCTCAATCCCCCGAGTCTCCAGAAACCCGCTCACAGCCCGAAGACTCCAAAGCTCACCCTCAAAGCTCGGCGCGGCTGGTGTAGGGCGGATAAGCACAGAGTGCGCATCCGCCGTTGTCACACCCTCTGCATCTGCCGCTCGCAATTGGGTTGCACTCGTCGTCGCGTATTCACGGGTATTAGACGCTTCGCGCCCCCGACGCCCCCGAGCCTTAGTCTCCACCGCCGCCCAACCTCCGGCCACAAACCGCTTGTAAGCGTCCGTAATAGTCGGTCGAGTTAACCCCGTTAACTCACTGATTTCCTTATAGGTTTTCTGCTCAATCCGCAGCCGCACCGCCTGCTTACGCAGCCGGTTCAAGTCATCCGCAGAGAGCTTTTTACCACCCATAACCCATCCATCAGTGATCAGAAAACACCCAGATTACCCAACAAACAACTCAATGTAAAACATTTAATGTCGCAGTCTCACGCCCGGCTTCCCGTAGTCCAGTAGGTCGGCTTAGGCCAAAGGCCGTAAGCCGACAGTGTGCCTCGGCGGTGTTGTGTCTGCTTACGGCCTGCGGCCTAAGCCGACCTACGGTACTCTTCAGTCGGTATGGTCACGGCGGATGCGCCTGCGGCTCCGAGGCGTTGGACCGATCCGCCCTACGACAGGCTTTGGTTGTTGCGTTGATTTGGGTAACGGCGGATGCGGGCTTCGCCCTCCGAGGCGTCGGACCGATCCGCC